>DIXD01000065.1:28455-48316 GCA_002435985.1 Spirochaetaceae bacterium UBA6089 | reverse complement strand
GGGGTCGACGAATTTACTGATGACATTCCGTTTTGACAGGAGATTACTATGGATGAGATAAAAGATATCGAAGGAATCAAAACATCCCGCGCAGAGGCGGACCAGCAGGACGTACGCAGCAGAGACCAGGACGACAGAAATGGTCCTAGGAAGGGCAAGGGCTTCTTTCGCAAGAAAGTCTGCCGCTTCTGCACTCAGAATGTGAAGATCGACTATAAGGATGCAGACCTTCTTCGGCGCTATACGACCGAACGCGGCAAGATTCTGCCGCGCCGCATTACGGGAACTTGTTCAAAGCATCAGCGCATGCTCGCAGTGAACATCAAGCGGGCGAGGGCATTGGCGCTTCTTCCTTTTGTGGTGAAATGACCACCTCGAAGCCATAACCCGAAAGGCGCACAACAATAGAAAAGATGGAAGCACGAGCAAGCATGGATTCTGTATCCTTTCGCAGTCGTCACATTCCCGTATTCCTTTTCCCGGGGATATTGTCGGGTCTGTGTTACGTGAGCGGCTTTCTGGCAGTGATATTCCTTGTCCCTATTCAATATGTATTTCGCAAGGAAGGCAAAAGAGAGGGTTTGTTTTCCATGCTCGTGTCTCTTGCAGTCGTGGGACTTGGAGAGGCACTGCGGCTTTCCGCTTTCGGTGCGATGCAGGTATCTTTTCTGCTGCAGACTATCCTGCCGCCAACACTGCTTCTCCTTGCGCTGGGCTTGGTCGATTTTGTGCATGCCGACCCTTGGAAGACGCTCGTCTCGGCTGCTGTCGTGCTTGCGGTTGCCTTCGGCTTTCTGCTGCAGGCGAGCATAGGTACAAAAGAAGTTCAAGAATCTCTCGCGGCTATGATCGGACAGATGTTCGAGTCGGCCGGGATGCAGGGGCTGGATACATCCGTCATTACAGAGGCCTATGTCGTTCCTGCGGTTTCCGTGATATTCAACTGCTTTGGTGCCGTGCTGTGGCTCATGCTCGCCGGAAGCTGGTGGATCGGCAATCGACTCGCTGCTCCCAAAGAGAAAGAGGCATCGGATGAAAGTGTAGTGTACGATGCACGAAGGTCCACGTTCAATGTGCCCTCATGGCTGCTGTGGCCCAGCATCGCCGGCTGGACTCTGTTGCTCTTTGTCCTGTATGGGCACAAAGATGGTCTTGTCTCGATTGTGGCGTGGAATGTGTCGCTTGCCGCAGTTTGTTGGTATGCGCTGCAGGGGTTCAGCGTAATTTCGTATTTCTTTCAATCGAGAAGCGTGCGCCGCATGACCGGTCTAGTGCCGGTTCTGCTCATCGTAATCATTCTGCTCGACATAAAGGTCGGGCTAGTTGTCGCAGCGTTTGTACCGATACTCGGCGTATCGGAGGTCTGGCTGCAATATCGAATACATAAAGGAGCCTGAATATGAAAGTTATATTGAATCAGGACATAGCCAATCTTGGAGAGATCGGTGACATCAAAGAAGTTGCTGCAGGATATGCGCGCAACTATCTTTTACCGAAAAAGCTGGTGATGGTCTACAATGAGAAGACCGCTGCGATGTTGCAAAGACGGCAGAACGAGATTCTGGCCATCAAGGAGCAGAAGAGGCTTGCATCGCGTTCGCTTAAGGAAAAGATCGAGGCAGAGCCTCTCGTCATCGCCATGCCTGCGGGCAGCAACGGCAAACTCTACGGCGCGGTGACAAACCACACCATTGCCGACGAGCTTTTGAAAAAAGGCATCGAGGTCGACCGCAGGAAGATAGAAGTGCCGGATCGCTCGATCAAATCCGTAGGTAACTACAAAGTCGTCATCAAGCTGTATGAAAAAGATGAGGCCATGCTCCTCTGCACCGTAGAGGCGCAGTCTGCGGCCCCAGTTGAAAGCAACAAGCCCACCGAGGCCGAGACGAAAAAACACAGAGCCCGCCGCCAGCGCACAGAGTCTGAGCCGGCAACCCCAGAGGAACAGGCCGCAGCTTTTGAGGCAGCCATCAATCGCGGTCAACTGAACAGCTGATTGTTTTTCTCTATGAAAAATTCTCCCCGCCCCTTACAAGGGGGCAGGGTTTTGTATTGACCTCTCCAACGACAGGGTATAGATTGCAGGAGCATACGTAGGCTTTTTCCAAGGAGTTTCGAATGGCAGGCCCATCGCTCAAAGATACGATGCCCCTCTACAATGGAGATGCCGAGCAGGCTTGCCTTGGAGCTCTTCTCATCGATCCGGAGTCGATCAACAGTGTTCTGAAATATCTCCGTCCCGAGAGCTTTTACGAGCCTGCAAATCAAGAAATTTTCGAGGCGCTTCTTGCAATGCACGAGAAGGGCCAGAAGCCCGACCTGATCACACTCTCCGAAGAACTCCGCAGTCGGGGCAGCCTTGAGCGGGTGGGAGGCAGCGCCTACGTAGCGAGCCTCGCCTCTTTTACTCCTTCGGCCGCCAATGTCGAATACTACGCAAAGATTGTCCAGGAGATGGCGACGAGACGCCGGCTTATTCATTTATCCTCGGAGATAGCCGCGGTTGCTCACGAAGAGACCAAGAATGTCGACCAGATACTCGACGATCTGCAAGCCAAGATTTTCGAGATATCCCAGAACCGAAAGACGGCAGAATACCACTCGGCCAAAGAGATCGTCACCGAGACAATGTTGCTCATCGAAAAGTTGAGCACCAACCCCGAGGCCTTCACCGGGGTACCTTCGGGGCTGACCGATCTCGATGCCCTGACGAGCGGCCTTCAGAATTCGGAATTCATCGTGATCGGCGCAAGGCCGTCGGTGGGGAAAACCGCTCTTGCTCTGACGATAGCCGCGCACGCATCGATCGATCTAAAAATTCCGACTGCCTTTTTTTCGCTGGAGATGTCGGAATCGGCGATTATGCTCAGGCTCATATCCTCCGAGGCGCGAATCCCTGCCGAACGAATACGCACGGGGAGAATCCGAACCACGGATTACGACAGCCTCATGGAAGCCGCCGCAAGGATATATGAGGCTCCTCTCTATATTGTCGATATGCCGAACATGAAGCTGCTCGAGCTTCGGACTATGGCGCGCAGACTCGTCCTCGAACGAGGCATTAGGATTCTCTTTGTCGATTATCTTACGCTCGTCACCCACGAGAATGCCGACCTTCCTCGTTGGGAACAAATCTCGGCGATTTCCCGATCTCTGAAGGCCCTAGCCCGCGAGCTCAACATTCCCGTCGTGGCGCTTTCGCAGCTCAAGCGCGAGGCGGAAGGGAAACAGCCGACGCTCGCCGATCTGCGCGAATCAGGTTCCATCGAACAGGATGCCGACCTCATTTTGTTCTTACACCGCGACCGAGAGATGGCGAAGGAGCACGATCAGCAGAGCGACCAAATCGAGACAGACCTCATCGTGGCAAAACAGCGCAATGGCCCTATCGGCAAAACCTCGGTCTGGTTCAAGAGCAGCTACGCGAAATTCGTGAATATGGATCGGCGCGAACGTACATCATGAGCGTCGGACACGCCCACGGATCTATTATTTGCCAGCAAAGAAGAAAATGTCGCTCATCGTTGCGACTACGAACAGCACGAGCACGAATGCCGCCCCTATAAACTGATAACGGTAGAGAGATTTCGCCGTAAGAGGCTTTCTTCTAAAGAGCTCAATGATAAACACGAGGATGAGTCCGCCGTCCAGCACGGGGAGGGGCAGAAGATTCATAATCGCAAGACTCACGGAAAGAAAGGCGAGGAAACTGAATACGGGGACAAGCCCTGCCAGACCATCGGCTTGTATCTGCTCAGAGGCGGCGGATCCGATAATGTAGGTGATCCTCGCCGGACCAGAGACGGCCTTGAACACGTTTACGCCGCGGAAGAGAAGCTCGATACTTTTGATGGTGAGAGAAAAAGTAGAGATCGTCTCATTGACCCCCATCAAGAGAGCCTCAGGCAAAGACCCCGCCTTGTCTGTGCGTGTAACGCCGACGAAGCCTATCCCTGCCTCTTCAAGAGACTTTGCGACGATGGTTGTCGAGACCGTCGTCGCATCGCGCATCAGCGTAAGGTTGACGGGGCTGTTCGCGTTTTTAAAAACCTCCATGAGTTCTACAGTGTTGCGGATAGTCTTTCCATTCGCTTCGGTGATGATGTCGCCGGGGCGAAGATCTGCGATCGCTGCGGGGCTTTTGTCCTTCACTGAAGCGACAACAGGGTCAACCCAGGCATAGACGCCGATAACACCGGCGCCAGAATTCGAGTCGAGCCGAGGGGTCAGTACAAGGCTTTGGACAACTCCATCCCGCAGAACCTCGACGGAAAGCGCCTTTCCCGGATTGGAGGCAATAACTTCTTGAAGATCGCTGTAGTCGCGGATCGTCCTTCCATCGATGGCCGTAATGACGTCGCCGGTCCTTAGGCCCGCGATATCAGCAGGATTGGGTTCATCTCCATTCATTAAGGCGCCTGTCTCGCTTGCAAGGACTATACGGTTCGGGGCTGTCTGAATGGTGATCCCGATCGCCATGACGATTACGAAGACCAGTATGGCGAACAGTATGTTGAAAGCCGGCCCGGCGATGGCGACGGCGATGCGCTTCATCGGGTGTGCGGAATAGAAACTACCTTTTTCTGCAGGGATAAAGTCGAGTTTTTGTTCGAGCGCGGCGCGAAACCCGTCCTCGCCTTTCAGTTTGCAGTATCCACCTATGGGCAGAACGCCGATTCGCCATTCGGTCTTCCTTCCCCTGTGTTTGAAGAGGGGTGGGCCCCAACCGATGGAGAAGGCCTCCACATCGACACCAACCGACCGGGCAATGACAAAATGGCCAAATTCGTGAACGATGACCACGATCGAGAGTCCGAGCAGTCCCAGTAATACTGTAATCATGTAATACGCTCCGCGTTGTTGGCTGCGATTGTTCGTGCCAAGCTATCGATATGCAATATATCCTCGAATGAGTCGATAGGCAAATTCCAGTTTTTTTCGAGGGTGCTCGTTACTACGGTGGCGATCTGTGTGAACCGGATATTCCCTTGCTCGAAGTATTGCACGGCCACTTCATTGGCGGCGTTATAGACGATACACGCGGCTTCGCCCTCGTCGAGGGCCTGGCGTGCGATCCAAAGCAGTGGATACCTTTCTTTTTCGGGTTCATAGAACTCGAGTGTTTGGCCGACAAGGTCCGTAAAACCAATCGAAGAGGCCGTAGTGTTGGGCCAGGAGAGGGCCATATGGATTGGAAGCCTCATATCGGGTTTAGAAATTTGAGCATAGAGAGCCCCATCGAGCGTCCTGACCATCGCGTGAACATAACTCTGTGGATGAATCAGTACCCTAATCGAGGTCTGGGGCATATCGAAGAGGCGTGCTGCTTCGATGAGCTCGAGCCCTTTGTTTGCCATAGTTGCTGCGTCGATGCTTATCTTGCGTCCCATCTTCCATACGGGGTGTTTGCAGGCATCGTCCGCGGTCACGGAAGAAAGCTGATCGATGGGGAGCATGCGAAAGGGGCCTCCGGACGCAGTGATCGTCAGCTCGGAGATGATGGGCTTGCCTATTCTTTGAATGAGTTGAAAAAGGCCTGCGTGTTCAGAGTCGACAGGAATGATGGCGCAGTGGTGCTCATCGGCGAGCTTCTTCAGGAGCCTGTATCCCATGACCACCGATTCTTTATTTGCAAGGGCCAGATGCATACCCCTCTGGAGCACAAGAATCGACGCCGAGAGGCCTGCGGCTCCTGCGATGCCGTTGACGGCGATGTCGGCCTCTGTCTCCGAGAGAAGCTGTGCCAGCGCCTCAGGCCCTGCCCACGATGCTTCTTTAGGTGCCGAAGAGGGTGCTCCTGTCCATGCGGCCCTGCCGTGAGGGAATTCATGGTTGAGCAGTTTCAAGGTGTCGCGATTGCTGTGCACGGAAAAACCGACAAGCTCCAGCCTTTCGTCCGAAGCGGTACTTTCCCGTATCACATCGAGTGTCTGCCTGCCGATAGAGCCGGTGGCTCCCAATACAATGACTCGCTTTGACATTTCTTGTTACCTGCTACCATTGTAGGGCCTTAAAGGCCGAATACGTGGAACAAAAAAGAGAATGCGACAAAGAAAGGCGCACTGAAGTAGAGACTGTCGAACGAGTCCAAAACCCCACCCCTTCCGGGGACGATGTTCCCGGAATCCTTCGTCCTTGCGGCTCTCTTCAGGGCACTCTCGAACAGATCCCCCATAATGACGAAAAAGGCCATTCCAATTCCTAGCCCGAGGCTCAAGAAAATATAATTCCACCCAAGCGGCTTCCATGGACCGGCGAGCGGCCCGATCCCTAAAAAAGCTCCGACGATCGATCCCAGTGTTCCCCCAACAAAGCCCGCGATGCTCTTGTTGGGAGACACCTCGACGATGTTCCTTTTGCTCCCGACATAGTTTCCAAAAAGCCATGCCAGACTGTCGTTTCCAAACGTGAGCAAGGCGAATGTAATTATCGCATCCCGGGCCTCGGGGAATCCAGCCACGATCAGCATAATGAGGCTCGGCAGAAGAGCAGTGTAGAAATGGAGAAGCACGATGGATGCGGCTGCCTTGAGGAGTTCCGGGAAAGAAGGCTTTTTTTGTAGCCCAAGGGGAGCAAGTTCGATCGTCAGACAGACTGCGGACACGAAAAACAGCAGGAGTGCGGGCTCGGACGGATTTTTCGCGAGTATGCAGGCGATATACACAGCCAGAGACTGCACGAGGCCGGCGATCGTCATCCCCGCCCCTGGATCGCGTAGCCCACCGAGGGGGAGGATGGAGCGGAGCTCGCGGCTCGAGAGATATTGTATGGTGAGCAAGACGGCTGCAATCAGTCCGAAGTGCCAGAAGGGGAAAAAGTACAACACAACCACAAACAAGGGAATCCCGATAAAGAACAGCAGCAGTCTGGACCTTATGTTCTCGTTCACCGCGCATCTCCAAAACGTCGCTCGCGGTGCGCATAATCGACGAGGGCAGCATGCAGGTCTTCAGGAGTAAAATCCGGCCAATATTTCGGAGAGAAATACAGCTCGCTGTATGCGGACTGCCAGAGTAGATAATTGGAAAGCCGCATTTCTCCGCCAGTCCTGATGATGAGGTCCGGATCCGGTATTTCAGGGTGATCGAGATTGAGTGCTATCGTGCTCTCGCTCAATGCGCGCACAGCCTCCGCAGCGGAATCGAGTCCGGAAAGAATGCGGTGTATTGCGCGCAGTATCTCGTCCCTGCCCCCATAGTTGATCGCAAGATTCACCGTTAGCTCGCGATGGTTCTTTGTATCTTCGACTGCCCTGTCGATTTCGGTCAGCACTTCGGGGGGTAGCCCTGAGCGGTCGCCAGAGTGCACGATCCTTATCTTATGCTCTCGATAAAAATCGAGCTCTTTGACAAGATGAATTCGAATGAGCGACATCAAAAAGCCCACTTCCTGGGCGGTGCGCTTCCAATTTTCTGTGGAAAAAGTGTAGAGGGAGAGAAAGGATATACCTTCCAGGCGCGCCGCCAGCACAATGCGTTTGGCTGCCCTTAGACCTTCCTCATGTCCTTGGGTCCTCGCGAGCCCCCTCTGCTTTGCCCATCGTCCATTGCCATCCATGATGATCGCAACGTGCGACGGCACGAGATTCTTTTCCATAATTAAAAAATCCTTATACTTCCATGATCTCTTTCTCTTTTAGTTCGAGTATCTTGCTAATCTGGGCAATATAGTCGTCTGTCAACTTCTGGAGTTCGGCCTCTTCTTTTTTGAGAGCATCTTCGGCCACACCGCCGGCGCTCTGTTGCTTTTTGAGCTCTTCGAAGCCATCACGGCGTATATTTCTGATGGCGACACGCGCCTGCTCCGCGATATTCCGTGCTGTCCTGACGAGTTCTTTCCTCCTCTGTTCGGTCAGGGGAGGGATGGCGATTCTGAGCACCTTCCCATCATTTGATGGGTTGAGACCGAGATCGGATTTGAGGATGGCCTTCTCGATTTCGCTGAAAAGAGAGCGGTCCCATGGCTGAATGACGATGAGGCGGGCTTCGGGAACGGAAATCGTGGCGACCTGAGAGAGTGGTGTCTTTTGTCCATAATAATCGACGCGGACCTTGTCGAGAAGGGCGGGGGAGGCCCTGCCCGTACGGATTGCGTTGAATTCATCATGGAGCGCAGCGATGGTCTTTTTCATCCTCTCTTCATAAGCGGCTTTGTTCGATTCCATATCTCCTCCCATAGCGCTTTATTGTACAAATATTGTACAAGCGAAGAAGGCGGCCTTTAAAGGCCGCCCTCTGAGCTCCGGTCCGACCGGAAGAACATCTTACTCAGTTCTGTCCGACCTTTGCAAAATAGTATTCCACGATGCTGAGCTGATACCCTGTTTCTTTGGAGACCTGCCCCATGGCCGTGGCCACAGAGATCTTCTCATCGCGGACAAAACCTTGGTTCACAAGGCAGACTTCGGCGAGAAGTTTTTTGAGCTTGCCGGCCAGAATTCCCTCGATCACCTTTGCAGGCTTGTTTTTCATCTTTTCATCCAGGTCGACCTGTTTCTGGAAGATCTCTTTCTGCTCGGAGAGCCATGTCTGGGGTACCTTCGACTCATCGAGGAACATAGGATTGAAGGCCGCCACATGGAGAGCAACATCATGCACAAGTGCCGCTACTTTTTCATTCTTGAACGCGGCAGGATCATTTGCCCTGAATTTTACGACGACACCGATTCTGCCTTCTCCATGGAGGTATGCGTGGAGCGTTTCATTGGCTTCCGCTTTGAAATAGGCGACTCGTCTCAGAGCAATATTTTCTTTGATGAGAGAAGCAATATCCTTGGCGAGCGCTTCGAGGTTCTGGTTTGGAGCGGTAGCTCTCTGTCGGAGCGCTGTCTCGGCAATGTTCGTGCCCGCGTTGACGAAATCAGCATTTCTTGCCACGAAGTCAGTCTCGCACGCAAGTTCGACGAGTGCCAATTCGTTTTCTTGCTGAGCGACAAAGATGCGTCCCTCGTTGGTGGTGCGGCCGGCGCGTTTTTCGACTCCAGCCATTCCCCACTCTCGCAGAAGCTTTTCCGCGGCGACGAAATCACCGTTGGCTTCCGTCAAGGCCTTCTTGCAATCCATCATGCCTGCGCCGGTTTTATCGCGCAGTGCCTTTACATCGGTAGCTTTGATTTCCACAGTATTTCTCCTTGGATTTGGCTATTTTTCCTCATAGAGCCGATCTTCGTCGATGATCGGCGTTTCGGCATCCGCAGGTTCCTCCGCTTCTTTTTCTCCCGGAACCTCAGAGTAATTTTCAAGGTCGATTTCCACCTCGTCTTCCTCTGGCTTTGCCGGGGAAGCCAATATCTCCTGTTCTTCTTCGGAGGGCAGGGTCTCGATTATCTTGAGGCCTTCGGAAGCTCCCGCCTCGATTACGGCGTTCGCAATAATCTGGGTGAAGAGACTGATCGAGCGAATGGCGTCATCGTTGCCCGGAATCGGGTATGTGATGCCCTCGGGGTTGCAGTTCGTGTCGACAATTGCGACGATGGGGATTCCAAGACGCTGAGCTTCGGCGACGGCGATCGCCTCTTTGCGGGTGTCGACCACAAACAGAATGCCGGGGAGGCTCGTCATCTCCTTGATGCCGCCGAGGTTCTTCTCAAGCTTGCTCTTTTCTTTGAGGAGGCTGGCGATTTCTTTTTTCGTCAAACTATTGAAAGTACCGTCCACTTCCATGCGCTCGATTTTTTTGAGCCTCTGAATGGACTTTCTGATGGTGGCAAAGTTGGTGAGCATGCCACCGAGCCAGCGGTTGTTCACGTAGAACTGCTCGCAGCGCTCGGCTTCCTTTTGAATTGCAGCCTGAGCTTGTTTCTTCGTTCCGACGAAGAGCACTGATTTCCCGGAACCGACTACTTTTTGTACGGCATCATAGGCCTCTTTGATGGCCTGGATGGTCTTCTGCAGATCGATGATGTGAATGCCGTTGCGTTCCGCGAAGATGTATTTCTTCATCCGCGGATCCCAGCGCTTGACCTGGTGTCCGAAGTGTACACCTGACTCAAGCAGATTTTTCATGGTGACTACAGCCACGTAGACCTCCCGCGATCGGAGATGATCCGATCCCCTTCCTTGTATCTCGTCCTGTTTCGAATAACGAAAAGCAGGCGGAAAATGTCCGGCCTTAAGGTGCCGGATTGTCGGTATGGATGAGCTTCTCCTTAGGGTGAAGCCAGATACCCCGACGCACGGAGAATGCCATATAATTCATGAATTGGCAAGCCCATCACGCCGGAGCAAGAGCCCTTTATCTCTTCGATGAAGCATGAGCCGACCCCCTGAATGCGGTATGCGCCTGCAGCGCCTCGCCACTCGTCAAGGCCGAGATACCATTCGATATCCTCAGGGCTCATGGAAGAGAATTGCACCTCCGACACTGAAAGAGCGAGGAAGGGTAAATCGGCTGCCATATCCAAAAGGCACAGTCCACTGAAGACATACTGCTGCTTTCCTTCTTCCATGGAGAGCATGTCGAATGCTTCGTGCTCATCGGCCGGCTTTCCTATCGTTATCCATCCGTTTTCTGTAGGAAAGGCGACCAGCGTATCGGCTCCGAGCACAAAACGTGGGGTGGCTGGGATTTGTACTTCAGGCTGAAATTTGTCTCGAAGCGCCCCTCCTTGTCGATCGAGCTGTTCGAGCCACAGACTTCTGCCCTTGTGAGCCTTGGCCGTCGCAAGAGCCTTAACGCGCTCATCAGGATCGAGGTGATCGTATATCGATTCGTCTATACGGGGGGCGATGGTAAAAAAAGGTATATGGAGCGATTCGAGGATAGAGGCTCTCCTCGGCGATTCGCTTGCGAGTATTATTGGTTCTCCATACATAGCTGTGGAGTGTACCGGTAAACGCCGTTATTCGCCAAGCGGCATGGACACACCTTTCTACGGTGCGTCTGCATTGCTTGACGCGACGAACCCGAATCTTTATCATTCGACAGTCGGCCGCATCGTTGAGAGGTGCGCCGCGCGGGCGATTAGCTCAGCTGGATAGAGCGTCGGCCTCCGGAGCCGAAGGTCGCGCGTTCAAATCGCGCATCGCTCATCATATTTTCTCGTTTGATTCTTGCAAGAGACACCGAAATGTCTGATAATAGAAATAATGAAAAAGAAACGATTTTTGATGTGCTCTCTTTCGTTGATCTCTGTGGTGTTGCTTTTGATCGGCTGCGCAACAGGACCTTCCGAGCGCACTGAGGCCCCAGAGTCTCAGCGGGCGAAAGACATCGTACAGGGGACTCCACCCTTCGATGGGGCACCCTCCGAAGCGCCATCGCCACAAGCGCTCCTGTCCTCCGGATCTCAAGTCTCAACACCCCTTACCTCCGATGAAGCGCTCTTCTTGCAGCAATATCTCGATAGACTCAGTTATATGGTGTATTACGATGAAACATCTGGCCTCGATCCTCAGTTGGCAAAGGCGGCCGTTTCTCAGGCCAACCGCTATCTCATAGAACAGTATGGACTTTCTCCCGTCGATTTCGAGCAGATTCAGAGGAACAAAGAAGATCAGATGAGCGCATATCAGGCTGAAACCGGGGGCTCTATAGACATCGTCACCTATATTGCGCAGAAGTTGAATGCCGACATCTACCTCGAAATCGACGCGAAGACGACATTCGGCGGTGGCCCCGGCGCATGGACTGGTTCCGCACAGGGGAGCATGAAGATTTTTGACGCCTCCACTGCAGCGCTTCTTGGTTCGATATCGTTTCTGAGTCCACAGACCTTCAGCCCCGTGTCGCCCGAGGCGGCGATGATGAATGCGATCACAGCCAGTGTATGGCAATCGATGCCGAGAGTCACGGAACAGACCAAAACTCTGATGAGCACCGCTGTGGCGCGGCGCGGCGTGCGGTATGAGCTTGTGCTGCAGAATACCCCCGATCCTAAAGCCATCGCTCAGTTTGAAAAAAGTCTTGCAAAGAGGGTGCGTGAAGTCGAAAGACTTTCCTATGCGCCGGGCGAGAGCCGCTTTGTGCTCTACGCCTTCATGCCGGGATCGAAAATTCAGGATGCGATCTACGATGCGGCTGCCATATCGGGGTTCCCTGATAGCTACTTACTCTACATGAGGGGTCGTTCGTATACGTTCAATACCGGGTTTTAGCAGCGTCGTCCCCTCATTCAGTGAGAATGATACAGTAAGGAGGAGCGCATGAGGAAAAAGAGCATTTTGTTCGCCGTGATGATCGTGATGCTTGCCGTGTCCTGTACTACGAAGGCCCCCTTAAGAAAAGGGGAAGTTCTCTTAGAGGATAAGGGGACGGCCTATGGCATCAAGACCCCCCAGTGGGTTGAGCTGGCGGTTGTCGGAAGCTACCGCGACATCGAAAAATTGTCGGATTACAAAGATAAAACCGTGTTCATTGCGCAGTTCGAGGCACAAAATCTCCAAAGTGCCCAACTGCTCGCGGAGCGTATGCAGGCGGATACCGAGATTGCACGCTATCTTTCCACCAGGGTAAAAGATGCCTTTAAGGGCGCAAATGTCGCCGATGCCGATTCGGAAAACTTCGGCGCCTATGGTGAGCGCTTCGTGGCGAGCGTCGGTGAGGCCACGTTCTCGGGATTCAGAATGGAGGCCGACTGGTGGGTGAAGGTGCAGACCTATACACCCGAGAACAAGCCAGACAAACAGCTCTATCGCGTCATCCAACTGTGGGCCATCGATAAGACTATGCTGCAGAAGCAATTCGACATCTTGCTTGCCCAATTGACGGAGACCGAGGAGCCTACGCCGGAGCAGAAGCGAGCGATCGATCTGGTTCAGAATACTGCGGCAAAGGACTTCTTTGGTGAAGACCTCTAGTCAGGTTGCATGAAAACCATCACGTTGCAAAGAATGAGATATACAGGTCTAGCGCTCGCGGCATCCCTTGTCCTGAGTTGTGCGAGCGCTCCTTCTGTCCCTGAATGGGTTGTGAAGACGCCGGCATCGGATTCGCAGTATACGTATTTTACCGGTTCTTCCTCTGCGGATGATAGCGCAACGGCCCTCAACGACGCGACTTCGTCGCTTATTGCGGGGATTATGCAGTACATGGGCCTTTCTGTCAGCATCACTTCGAGCGCGGAAGCCCGGGCATCTCTCGACGAGTACCAGGCACAAATTACACAGACCGTCAGGACTGAGTCCAAGGGCCGCATTGTAGGCTTTGAAGTGTTGGAGAAGTATGTTCGGAAGGACTCTGCGACTGGCCGATATACCGCGCACATTCTTGCGCGCTACGAGACAAGGGAGCTTCTTAAAGAGAAGGCACGTATCGAAGCGTTGTTTCAGGAGAGTCTCGATGCCGTTGCTGTTCCCGAAGAAAGGGGTGACGCTGCAGCTGCAGAAGGGCGGCTATTCGATGCCATCCGCGCATATGCCGAAGCGATGAGTGCCGCGGGCGGCTCAGAGATCGAAAATGCCCAGCTCAAGCTCGAGCGCAACGCCAAGAAGGCTTCGGCCATTGCCGCCACACTAAAGTTGATGACGGCGTCCGAGCAGAGCGAGATGAGCATCGAGGTCGGTGACCGTCTTTCTCCCTTTACTGTGAGGCTTGTGACCAATAGGGCAGGAAAAGAGGAAGGTGTCCCTGGTGTCCCTCTCATAGTAACCTATCCTCGACGACTTACCTCTGGAAGAGTGGGCACAGCCACAACTCGAGTCTTTACGGACGAGAGGGGCACGGTGACATTCGAGGTGCCGCCAATTGATATAGTCGGCAATTACAGGGTGATGGTCCAGTTGGATTTTGCCAGTGTCAGCGATCTTCTCGAGAGCTTGCCGTCGCGGACATTGCCTTACATCGATGCTCTTGAAAATGAACTGTCAGGTGTCGTGGTGTATATCCGCTACCGCGTTATTTCCGGGACGAAAGACGTCCCAACGACAGATGGATGAACTCGACATCACGATGCAGAAAGCGCTTACGGCTGTCCTTCCTTTGTCTTCTTGAGTAACTCTTCGATGGCCAGTCCCACGAGGCTATCGCAGCGTTCGTTGTCGGGGTCGCCTGCATGTCCCTCGACCCACTCGAAGAGGGGAGCAAGTTCGCTGCAGAGGGCATCGAGCTTCTCCCAGAGCTCCTGATTCATCACTGGCTTCTTTGCTGCAGTTTTCCATCCTCGCCTTTTCCAGTCGGGGAGCCACTCTGATATGCCCCTTTTGACATACATGGAGTCGGTGAATATGCGAATTTCTGTGCTTACCCAGGCAGGCGGCGGAGCAGATTTTGCTGCACAGGAGCGCTGTGTGCGGTCTCTGCGCTGTTTTAGAAAGGCGAGGGCGTTGATGACTGCAGTCAGTTCCATTCTGTTGTTTGTGGTGTGCATCTCGGCTCCCCATGCTTCCCGGTACCGCGAGCCAAAGCGCATGACATATGCCCAGCCTCCCGGACCAGGATTCCCCTTACAGCCGCCGTCGGAATAGATGACAATTGCTTGCTGCGTCATGCCTGCACTATGGCAAAGGAAACACACTTGTGCAACTCCTTGCCTATGCTTTAAGCCTTCGCTAGAATGAAAAACCCATGTTTAAAGAATACATTACGCTGCTGCCTCACTTAAAACGATACAAATATCGATACATTGCAGGCATTCTCTGTCTCATTGCGGTCGATGCAGGCCAGGTGCTCATCCCAAGGTATCTGAAGGCGACAATCGACACCATTGTCGGCGGTTCCTTTCAGCTGGGTGACATTGTACAGCCTCTGATCATCATGGTGCTGCTTGCCCTCCTCATTTCGGTCGGCCGTTTCTTCTGGCGCTATTTCATCACCATTGCAAGCAGGCGCATCGAGGCGGAGATGAGGGACAGGCTTTTTGCGCACATTCTGATGATGTCCGGCGGATTTTTCAGAAAAAACACCACTGGAGACCTCATGGCGAGAGCCACGAACGACATAAGCACTATACGGCAGGCGACGGGGATGGGATTCGTCTCGCTCATCGATGGAGTGTTCATGACCGCCATGATCCTCATCGCAATGTTCGCGAACAATGCCGCAGTCGCGGCGTGGATCATAATTCCTCTGCCCCTGATCACGGCGCTCATCCTTCTCTTCGGAAAAATCGTCGGCAAACTGTTTAAGCGCATTCAGGACATCTACGGGCGCCTGTCGAACATCGCCCAGGAATCGCTCGCCGGTGTACGGGTGGTCAAATCCTTCGTCAAGGAGCACTATTTCTTCGAGAAGTTCGAATTGACCAACACCGAATATAAAAACGCCATTATGGACCTTGTGAAGACCTTCGGGTTCTTCTTCCCTTTCATCACATTTCTCTCGGGCTTGAGCACAGTGCTCCTCATACTCTTTGGGGGTAACGCGGTGATCCGCAATACGATGACGCCAGGCTCTATCATCGCGATGTTGTCCTACCTTGAGATGCTCGTGTGGCCGATGATGAGCGCAGGTTTCACCGTGAATATCGTACAGCGTGGAGCAGCCAGCCTGAAAAGAATTAATGAGATTCTCAGTACGGAACCTGAGATCCAGAAATCCACCCAGCATACTGCCCATAAGCCCCGCGGCGACATCGAAATTCGCGACCTCGATTACAGATACCCCGGCTCGGACACGCTCGCGCTCAAACACATCTCCGTGCGCATTGCGGAGGGATCGATGCTCGGCATCCTCGGCAAAGTCGGTTCAGGGAAAAGCACGATACTCAAAATGTTGCCGAGAATGCTCGATGCAGGGGAAGGCCATATATTTATCGGTGGAATTGACAGTTGCCTTTTCAGCCTGAAGGAACTGAGAGCTCTATTCGGCATGGTGCCTCAGGAGAGTTTTCTGTTCTCCGAGAGCATCCGAGAGAACATTCTCTTTTCGGCGCACGAGATCAGCGACGAACGCTTCGAGGAGGTGGTTCGGATTGCCGGGCTCGACCGCGATCTGCACCTCTTTCCCAATGGTTGGAATACGATAGTCGGCGAACGGGGCATTACGCTTTCCGGTGGACAGAAGCAGCGCATCGCCCTTGCCCGTGCACTCGTCATCGACCCTTCTGTCTTGCTGCTCGACGATGCGCTCTCTGCCGTGGACGCGGAGACCGAAGAGCGTATTCTCAGCGCCCTTCTTACAGAGAGGCGTGGAAAGACGACAGTGATCGTGTCGCACCGCATATCCACCCTGCGCAATGCGGACCGGATCATCGTGCTCGACGGCGGAGAAATTGTGCAGAGCGGCACGCACGAGATGCTGATGGGAGAGCAGGAAGGTTTCTATGCCAGAATAGCGGCTCTCCAGCAGCTGGAACAGGAATCATGCGCTGCGTGCGAAGAGACAGGCCAGAATGAGGAGGCCATCGATGGCTGAATTTTTCGACACGGATCCTGTCACCAAGGGTTACGACTCCCAGATTGCGCGGCGCATCATGTCATACCTCAAGCCGTACAAACTTTATGCATTCATAGCGCTGTTCGCACTTGCGCTGAGCACCGCGGGAGAGCTGCTGACGCCGACGATCATTCAGCGGACAGTGGACAATGTCCTGGTTCGCGAATGGTATGGCGTGGACCCCTCCATCGTGAACTCTCTGCCCAGGGCGAACGATTCGACCGAAGTTGCCATCGGTGTACGCATCTATGTGCGCACTTCTCGGCTCGCGGGCATCACTGAAAAGGAAAGAAAGCAATTGATTGCACAGGGCCTGGTCGATGAAGAGCCGAGCTATGTGTTTTCCCTCGAGACTCAGCGCGACGAGAAATTGCTGATTGCCCGGGACTATCCGCAGGTCGTCCTCGCTGATGCTTGGGGGGTAATTCCCTCAAGCCTGCTCAATTCGCTCCCCTCGGATGAAGCCGCAATAATTCGGGCAGGAGACAATGAACTTCTAGGACATTATGCTCTTTCCCTGCTTCTGATCCTCTGTGGGGTGCTGCTTGCCACATTTACGATGACATGGTTCACTAATCAGATCGGAACCCTCATCATGAAGGATATGCGACTTCAGCTCTACCGGCACGTGATAGAACAGTCGCTCGCCTATCTTTCAAGGCAACCGGTAGGTCGTCTCGTCACCCGCCTCACGAGCGACATTGAAGTCATAAGCCAGTTCTTTACCGACGTGTTGAGCGCATTTATAAAAGACGCTACGATCATGGTCGGGGCGCTCGTCGTGCTGTTCGTGCTCAACTGGAAACTCGGGCTCGTCGTATTCGCGACGGCGCCTCTCATCCTGGTTGCCTCGGCGATTGCCCGGGTCAAGGCGAGGGACGCCTTCCGCAACCAGCGGTACTGGACGAGCAAGGTCAACTCATTTCTGTCCGAGCACATCTCGGGCATCGATATCGTGAAGTACTTTGTCCAAGAGAAGAGAGTAGCGGAGAATTTCGGAAAACAGAACCAGCAGCTCTTAAAGGCCAACATTGCCGAGATGTATGTGTATGCGACATTCAGGCCCTTTGTCGACTTCATGTCCACGCTCACGACGGCTTTGGCCGTTGTGGGGGGAGCCATCCTTTTTTTGCGCTTGGAAATCTCCGTGGGGACGCTCATCGCCTTCATCAACTTGATAGCGATGTTCTACTCGCCGATTAAAGACCTCTCGGAAAAATACATTCTTCTGCAGAGCGCAATGGCGAGCGGAGAGCGGGTATTCGGGCTTTTGGATACCGACGACAGGCTTCCCGATCAGTTGCCTGGACTGGCCGGAAAAGATGCGCCATCCGCGATACGAGGGCACATTGAGCTTTCGAATGTGTGGTTCGCCTATAAAAATGAAGAGTGGGTTCTGAAGGATATCTCTTTTATCGTCAACCCAGGAGAAAAAGTGGCGATCGTGGGCTATACCGGGGCTGGCAAGTCGACGATTGCGAACCTCCTCGCACGGTTTTGGGATGTTCAAAAAGGGAGCATCCGCATTGACGGGATACCGATAGGACAGTATCCGCTCAAGCGTATACGAAGATTCATCCAACCTGTTCCTCAGGATGTTTTTCTCTTTCAGGGTACGATCCGGGAGAATATCGCGCTCGGTCTGAACCTTAGCCAAGAGAAGCTCGAGGAAGTCGCAAAGGCCGTGTATGCCCATGAGTTCATCTCTGCCCTGCCACAGGGCTATGATACTCTTCTGTCCGAGGGAGGATTAAACCTCTCCCTCGGACAGCGGCAGCTCATTTCTTTCGCCAGAGTGCTGGCTCACGAGCCGTCGATCATCATCCTCGACGAAGCGACGAGTTCGATCGATACGGAGACCGAAAGGCTGCTTCAGAAAGGCATTGAAGGGCTCTTGCGAGGGCATACCAGCATTGTCATTGCACACCGTCTATCGACCATACGGGACGCCGACAGAATTATTGTGCTCGGCCAGGGGCATGTCGTCGAAACCGGCACTCACGATGAGCTCATTGCACGGCGCGGAGTGTACTGGAATCTCTACCGACTGCAGAACAAGGACATGGAGTAGGCTACTATGCCCTTCATCAATCGGAACGAACCATACATCGTCGACATCAGCCACGGACTTGTCGCCATATTTAAGCCCTGTGGTTGGCATTCGACACTGCATAGACCCGGTGATATCTCGGTGCCTTCGTGGCTTTTTGAGCATAGCGATCTGCTTCCGTCGTCGGAATTGAAAGACGCTACTTGTGCCGCTGCCCTTCGGATTCAGCGCACTGTTGTCGACGATGGACAGAAACCAGATCGATTTCAGAAAGAATTAGGTATGCTCTATCGTCTCGACAGAGACACATCCGGTATTTTGCTCTGTGCTCTGAAGAGATCGACTATGGAAGACTTGCAAAAAGCTCAGGATGACATGGCTTTGAAAAAACGCTACATGCTCGTATGCACAGAGATGGATCATGGGGTGCCGGGCGCTGTCCCCAAAAGCCGACATACCGAGCGTGAGCGTTTTCTATATGGCCTTTCTGCAGGGCAGGAGATGGAGGTCGCGAGTTATTTCAGATCCTATGGCCCACGAGGTATGCGCGTGGCCTGTATAGCACCCGAGTTCGTCCAAAAATCGAAAAAAAAGATTGCAAGAACGCTCTATGCTACAAGGTACTTGAGCGTGCGCGAGGCTGCTGAGGTGGCAAGCCCTTTACCGTATTTGCTCCCGCACGCGATGCTTTTGCAAGCCGAAATACAAAAAGGATTTCGGCATCAGATACGAGCCCATAGCACATGGATGGGCTTGCCGATCGTCGGAGATACTCTGTACGGCGGCGCTGATTCGGAGAGGCTTTTTCTCGAAGCCTTTTCAGTAGTCCTCTATGACGGAACGCGCTTAGCCGCGGAATGGAAGCTGTACAGTGGAGATTGATATGCATTACATCGAATTCACCTTTCCAGGGACCACGCCGTCGAGGACGACGGTACGAGCAGTATTGAGTCTCAAGGCGGCAGGCGATATGAAGTACAATCCGCATGAGGAATCCGCGGCGCGCCTTTCATTGTTCGAATCGCTAATGATCGAACCGGAGAGGGTCGTCGGGTTACAACTCAAGCATTCGCGCAATGTGGCATTCATAGAGAAAAAGGAAGAAATGCGGACACTCCTAGAGGCGCTGCCCGAGGGAGAGGGGTTCGACGGCATCGTGACCACAAACCCTACGCTCGTGCCGAGCATCACGGTCGCGGATTGCATGCCGATCTATGTGTTCTGCGAAAAGGCGGGGGCCTTTGGTGTCCTTCATTCTGGATGGCGGGGAACCGGCATTCTGAGAACCGCGGTCCAGAGCATGGTGGAGCGATACCATTGCAGCACCAGCGATATATCGGTCATTTTCGGGCCTGCGATCGGCGCCTGCTGCTACGCTGTCGATGAGAACCGGGCGGCGCTGTTCGGACGCGAATTCGGTCTCGGTTCCGTGCGCGAGGAAAAGCGAGGGGGAGAGATCCGGTACTACATCGACTTGCTCGCCGCCAATATTGGATTGGC
>DIXD01000065.1:26928-28398 GCA_002435985.1 Spirochaetaceae bacterium UBA6089 | reverse complement strand
AATAAATTCAAGTTCATGCAGAACGTTTCAACTTTTATACCAAGAGGTTCAATATGGCTTACAAAATAACCGATGCATGCACCAACTGCGGTACATGCGAGAGTGAATGTCCAGTCAGCGCAATCAGCGAGAAGGATAATGCCCGCTGGATCGACCCCGACATCTGTATCGATTGCGGTGTGTGTGTACCTGTGTGCCCTGAAGAAGCCATCGTTGCTGACTGAAGACACTTATAATACAGGACCACAAAAAGCCGCCCCAAGGGGCGGCTTTTTACATTATAAAGAGCCCAACAATATTCGCATCTACCCAGCGCTCATATCGACACTATTCAAGCATCTCTAAAGCTTATTGCAAGTGCATCCTAGAGCAGAAATCCTCCAGCACTTCTTCCAGATTCGGCGAACCGATTTCCTGAAGCTCGTACCCGACGCGCACCGTGGGCTTCGTGATGTGGATGATGCGGTTAAGATCGATGGGCGTCGCGATTATCACCGAGTCGCAGTCAGCGCGATTGATCGTCTCTTCGAGGTCGCGCTTTTGTACTTCGCTGTAGCCCATTGCCGGGAGCAAGGTGCCTATGTCGGGATACGCCCTATAGGTTTGAATCAGTTCCCCGCTTATATACGGACGTGGGTCGACAATCTGAGCAGCCTGGAACTTTCTCGCGGCGACAATGCCAGCGCCATATTTCATCATTCCGTGGGTGAGCGTGGGGCCGTCCTCAACGCAGAGCACCCGCTTGTTCTTGATTAGTTCAGGGTGATCTACATAAATTGGGCTGGCCGCGTCGATCACCACGGCTCGTGGATTAACCCTTGCGATATTTTCGCGTACGGTCTGAACCTGTTCAGGAGAGGCTGAATCGATTTTATTGATGATCACCACCTGGGCGAGTCTCAAACTCACCTCGCCAGGATAGAACGAGACTTCATTGCCCGCGCGAAGGGGATCTGTTACCGTAATCTGAAGGTCCGGCACATAGAAGGAAAAATCGTTGTTGCCGCCGTCCCAGAGAATGACGTCGGCCTCTTTTTCTGCTTCCCTAAGAATAGCCTCATAATCCACACCGGCGTAGATCACATTGCCCCGTGCGATGTGCGGTTCATACTCTTCCATTTCTTCGATGGTGCAGTTGTAGCGGGCTAAATCCTCGATCTTCGCAAAGCGCTGAACCTTTTGTGCAGCGAGGTTACCGTACGGCATCGGATGACGGATGGCCACGACCTTAAGACCACGCTTCATGAGCATTTGGACGATCTTTCGGGATGTTTGGCTCTTTCCAGAGCCCGTTCGAACAGCACAGACCGATATGATGGGCTTCGTCGAGCGCAGCTGTGTGTCTTTTGGGCCAAGCAGGGTAAACGAAGCTCCTGCAGCATTCACGATCGCCGAGAGTCTCATCACATGAGCATAGGGCACATCTGAGTATGAGAACACACATTCATCGATACTGTAGTCTTTTATCAA
>DIXD01000065.1:18156-26882 GCA_002435985.1 Spirochaetaceae bacterium UBA6089 | reverse complement strand
TTCGAACTTTCTTCATCTTCCGCCATTCGGACTGAGAAGTCAACATGGAAGATAAAAATAATTTTTTGTATTATAAGAAGTAAAATGAATAATGATGCGCAATTGCTCCACCTTTTCCGTGTATATTTGCAGCCTTTTCGGCCTGAACCTCAATACATATACACTTTGTGCGTTCATCACAATTCTGCAGACATTTTCTTTTTTTTACGACATACTTGTTGCCCATGGAAAAGGTGCACATTGAGAATGAGATAGGTCGATTGCGGCGAGTGATTATCCATAACCCAGGATCCGAGATTGAGGCGATGACACCTCGGGAGGCGGAACGGGATCTGTACAACGACATTATTCCACTTGCCGCAGTCCAGCGGGAATACAGCAAGCTACGCGATTTTCTAAGATTGGTCGCGACGACCTATGAGCTTACGGACCTGCTCGAAGCCTGCCTTTCCGACGAGCGGGCAAGACTTCAATTTTTGCAAGAATACAGTAACATAGCCCCCATTGCTCCCATCATCGATGAGCTTATGACAACATCGCCGAAAGAGCTTGCACAGGCTGTCCTAACAGGCATCATCGCGCCGCGGGATAGCCTTGCGCGTTGCCTAAATCCTCATTGTTTTGTGGCAAATCCGATGCCGAATGCCTATTTCATGCGCGACAGTTTGACGGTCGTCGGAAGCAGAATGGTCTCCGCAGCCTTTGCGTTCGATGTGCGCATGGCGGAGGCATACGTGAGCCGGTTTGTATTTCTGCATCACCCCGATTTTCAGAATGATGGCATTCTCATCGATGGACCAAAAGAGCGCAATCGGCTTATCACGATCGAGGGTGGAGACATCCATGTGCTCAGCCCCAGCATACTGGTCTTAGGTATATCAGAGCGTACGACTGCCTTTGCCCTGGACCGTCTTGCCCGAAGAATCGCACGTTCGACGGAGTCTCCCATGACTATCTTTGCCGTGGATCTGCCGAAGGAGAGGGCGACGATCCACCTTGATATGGTGTTCACTATGATCGATAGACACGCGGCCTTGGCATATAAGCCCGTAATGTTGGGACCGCGGAGGGCGCGGGTCTTTCGACTCGAGACTACTCCACAGGGTAAAATTCACTATCAAGAAGAGAAGACTCTCTTCGATGGCCTACGGAAGACCGGTATTGAGCTTGAGCCGGTGCTCTGCGGCAATGGCCACCCAGTCTCTCAAGAGCGGGAGCAGTGGCTCTCGGGCGCAAATTCCTTTGCCTTTGCTCCCGGCAAAATTCTGATGTATTCCTGCAACACTCACACGCTAGACGCACTGAGCGCTCACGGATTCGCCATTGTCTCCGCTCAGGATTTCCTCGATGGCCGAACCAGGCCTGAAGAGTATGAAAGGCTTGCAGTCACCTTTGACGGCATCGAATTGGCACGTGGAGGGGGCGGCGCACGCTGTATGACACTGCCTGTGGAACGCGAGAAGATAGATATGTGAAGCGGCCTCTCTCCACGTACTTTCAACTGCAGCCCGTTGTAGCCCCACAGGTGTCGCACTTGAGACAGGTGCCGTTTCTCACAAGGGTAAAGTTGCCGCAAACGGGACAGGGGTCTCCCTCGTAGCCCTTCTGACGCGCAGCTCTTATGAGCGTGATTGTCTGATTCTGTGATGTGGACGTAGACGAAAGCTGCGAAGTCCCGGATTTTTCCGATTCTGAAGACCGCCGCATCCTTCCATTTTCGAAGGCCTTCGAATTATTGTCGGCGACGGACTGAGTGGACGTCGCAATGAGATCTTCCGGCTTGACCTGGCCCAGGTCATAGCGATGGAGATAGGAAATTGCAAGGTCTCGGAAAATGTAGTCAAGAACACTGGTCGCCATCTTCAGGTAGTCGTGACCGCTCACCATACCGTTCGGCTCGAAGCGAGTAAAGGTGAATGCGTCCACAAATTCCTCGAGCGGTACGCCGTACTGCAACCCTAGAGAGACAGCGATGGCGAAGGAATTCAGAATACTCCTAAAGGCAGCGCCTTCCTTGTGCATGTCGAGGAATATTTCGCCAAGCGACCCATCCTCATACTCGCCGGTTCGCAAGAAGATCGAATGGCCACCGATTTTGGCTTTCTGAGTATAGCCTTTCCTGCGATTGGGGAGTGCATGACGGACCCCGCGGGGCGCGAAGGGCATTCCCGGCAGTTCCGGCTCAGAGCTCGCTTGCGTAGAGGAGGCCGAGATCATGTCTTTAGGAACAGATTTGCTGGCTCCAAGGGTATTCGACTGAAGAGCCACGATGGAATCTGCGATGATGTCGGAGCCGGGTGCAAGGGCCGCGAGCGGCTGGGAGAGTTTCGATCCATCTCGATAGAGCGCTATCGACTTGAGCATAGATCGCCATGCCATGGTATACGCTCCCTTGACATCTTCGATGGTGACGTTGTTTGGCATATTGATGGTTTTCGAAATAGATCCAGTGATGAAGGGCTGTACCGCAGCCATCATCGCAATGTGCGCCTGCCATGGGATACTCCTCGTACCACGCTTGCCCGACGGCGTCGCCGTGTCGAACACGGCAAGGTCCGCTTCGGAAAGATGGGGCGCGCCTTCGAGCCCCATCGTCCCGCATGCAAAAAGTTCAGCTGCCTCTATCTCTTTTGGACCGTATCCAAGCTTAGAAAGCAGGCTAAAATCGGCAGTATCGGCCTCTTCTTTGGATATTCCGAGCCTTTCCAGTACATCGTAGCCTATAATGTAGGACGAGAAGCAACTCTCTAGACTGATGGCGCTTTGAAGAGCCTGCTCCGCCTTCTGCAGGGCTTCTTCAGGGATGCCCTTCTCCAAAAGGGCATGGCGGGAGATGCCCGGCGCGCCCTCGAGCGTGCCCTTGCCGAGGGCATATTCAATTATGTCGTTGATTTGTGCCTCTGAATATCCGAGGCTGCGCAGGGCGGGAGGCACGGACGAATTGATGATTTTAAAGTAGCCGCCGCCCGCGAGTTTCTTGAATTTTACAAGCGCAAAATCAGGCTCGATTCCCGTTGTATCGCAGTCCATGAGGAGTCCTATGGTGCCCGTGGGAGCGATTGCGGTAACTTGAGCATTTCTGAAACCGTATTGTTCTCCAAGTCGGAGAGCTTCGTCCCAACACTGCTTCGCCGCATCGGAGAGATTTTTCGGGCAGAGATGGGCATCCAGGCCCTTGGGGGTCACGCTCAACTCCTCATATTCCTCTGGAGGAGCACTGTAGGCTGCGCGGCGGTGGTTGCGAATGACTCTGAGCATGTGGTCCTTGTTGGCCTCATATCGCGCGAATGGTCCGAATTCCTGTGCCATTCGCGCGGACTGTGTATAGGATTCTCCGCTGAGGATTGCCGACAAGGCAGCTGCCACAGCCCGGCCCTTGTCCGAATCGTAGGGTAACCCCATCACCATAAGAAGGCTTCCGATATTTGCATATCCCAGTCCTAGCGTGCGGTAATCGAAGCTCTTGCGGGCTATCTCTTTCGAGGGGAATTGCGCCATCACCACAGAAATCTCCAAGACGATTGTCCACATGCGAATCGCATGGCGGTATGCTTCGTCGTCGAACGTGCCGCTCTTCTCGTCATAGAACGAGAGGAGATTGAGCGAGGCAAGGTTACATGCCGTGTCGTCGAGAAACATGTATTCCGAACATGGATTCGACCCGCGTATCTCTCCATCGGCCTTACAGGTGTGCCATTCATTCACCGTGGTGTGGAACTGAAGACCCGGATCTGCGCAGAGCCAAGCCGCTTCCGCTATTTCATTCCAGAGTTCTCTGGCCTTGATGATGCGAAAAGGTTTTTGTGTCGTACGCCCGATGAGATCCCAGTCGAGATCGTTGAACACAGCATTCATGAACTCGTTGGAGACGCGCACGGAGTTGTTCGAGGACTGGCCGGAAACGGTGTTATACGCCTCCGATTCCCATGCGGTATTGTACAGGGGCATTCGAGGAGCCCTGCCTGTCTGAGCATAAAAGGTAAGCAATTGATGTATCCATTGAGAAGGTACGCCTGCATCGAGGGCTTCTTTGACGACCTTGCGCAAAAGGAGGTTATGGTCTGGCAGGAAGCTGTGCTCATCCTCCTCCCCCATGGCTTCGATTGCAGAGATCATCGCTTGGGCATAGTGGTTGAGGAGGCCACTTCCTGCAGCGAGACACGCGACCTTATACTCTTCCTCTGTTTTCCAGCGCACAAACTCCTCGATGTCCGGATGGTCCGTATCGAGGATCACCATCTTTGCGGCGCGCCTCGTGGTCCCGCCGGACTTTATCGCTCCGGCCGATCTGTCCGCGACCTTCAGAAACGATAGGAGTCCCGAAGAGACGCCCCCTCCGGAGAGTTTTTCGTTAGCACCCCTCAGGCGCGAGAAATTCGTTCCGGTTCCCGATCCATACTTAAACAGACGCGCCTCTCTCGTCACGAGATCCATGATGCCTCCCTCGTTGACAAGGTCGTCCTTGACGTCGAGGATAAAGCAGGCGTGCGGCTGAGGCCGCTGGTAGGCCGATTCCGATTTTACCACCTGATTGGTGGACGACTCGACAAAGTAGTGCCCCTGGGCCGGCCCTTCGATGCCATAGACGGCAAAGAGGCCTGTGTTGAACCACTGAGGGCTGTTTGGTGCGGCAATCTGGTGCGCAAGCATGTAACAGAGCTCATCGTAGAAGGCTCTCTCGTCTTCCTCGGTGTCGAAGTAGTGGGCATCTCTGCCCCATCGGCACCAGGTATAGGCGAGCCTATGAAAGACCTGGCGTGCATCGTGTTCGGACTCATCGGCAGGATATACATCGCAAAGCAAAGTCTGAGAGATAGGAATATATTTTGTCCAATCGAGTGCTTTGTCTCGAGGAACACCAGCCTTGCGGAAGTATTTCTGGGCGAGAATGTCGCTCGCAATGGGACTCCAGAACGAAGGAGCAATCACCGCATCCATCGAAAAAATCGATGTCAAGTTGGGGTTGCGGATTTCACTTCGACGTTTTTCCCATACAATGCCTTCATATGGACCATGGCCTGCCTTGGTAAACAAGCGTGTTATCTTCATTTTATTCTCCTTGAAAAATGTACTATACTACCTATATTAGTATCGACCGTTATCACTACAATATATAGTGGTGTCATATCTATATCTCTTATACTGCATCCATGGGGCTACGACAAGTGGTTTTTTAAAAATTTTAAGAAGATTTTTCTCAAAGCCTCAGGATGACACAAAAAGAATTCCTTGATATTGTTTATTGTACAATGGTGGTCATGAGATCCCTGGCGCTTGTACTCGCGCTCATCCTTTGCAGCATCCCTCCTGCGACGGCAGAGGAGACGCAGCAGGATGACATGAGCCTCTCCGGCCTTGCCCAATCCCTCAACGCCACACTTGAATATGATCCTCTAAGCCATGCAGGGACCATCACAAGGGCGGGGCACAGTGTCCGTTTTGCGGTCGATGTCCCCTATATACTTCTCGACTGGTCCGCCATCAAGCGCGTTCCGTCTCCCTACGAGACTGAAGATTCTCTACGGGTCAAAAAAGAGTTCACCGATGTCCTGCGGGAATTTTTTCAGGCAAAGCCTGGAGCATCCTCCAAATATTCCGTGAAGGCGATCGTGGTGGATCCAGGTCATGGGGGCAAGGATCCGGGAGCAATTGGGGAATTCGGTGATTTCAAGCTTCAGGAGAAGGATGTCAATCTGGCTATCGCCCACAGACTCACTGAACTGTTGCGCATCCACTATCCCGATCGTACGATTCTCCTCACTCGCAACGACGACAGCTTCCCGAGTCTCGAACAACGGGTCGACATGGCGAATACGATCAGGCTGGGCGAGACCGAGGCGATACTCTATATTTCAATCCACGCCAATGCTTCTTTCAACAAAAATACTCGCGGGTTCGAGGTATGGTACCTCAATCCGGATTATCGGAGAACCTTGGTGGATGAAGAGACGGCAAAAGAGAAGGGTCAGGATATCGCGCCAATCATCAACACCATGCTGGAAGAAGAGTTTACGACCGAAAGCATCATTCTTGCACAAAAAGTGTACCAACGCATGGGAAAGATGATCGGTGACGACAGCCCGGGGCGTGGTATAAAGGCGGAGGAGTGGTTTGTCGTCAGGAACGCAAAGATGCCGTCGATCCTGATTGAGGTCGGCTTCGTCACGAATAGGGAAGAAGCCTTCCTTTTGACGCAGGATGCTTACTTGAGACGGATCGCGGATGCCATATACAATGGGGTCTGCGATTTTATCGAGCATTTCGAGCAATAATATGAACACAGCATCGCATTCTGAGCATAGAGAGCGCCGTATTGTGGCATTGCTGCTTATTGTCGGTGTCGTTGCCGTCATCCGGTGGGGGCCGACCCTGCAGTTTAACGGAATGCGGCTCTATTTCCCCGACGAAAACGGCAAGACCTTAAAGCTTGAAAAGCGACCGATAGCCACTCTCGGCACCTTAGAAGAAAGGGCAAAGGACATTGTAGAGGAGCTTCTCTTGGGGCCCCTTTCGCGCGACCTTCGACCTGTAGCGCATGCCGACATTTCGCTGGAGCGCATCGTTTCCGGTAACAACGCCCTCTACATCGATTTCACGACGAAAGACCTATCAAGATTCTCATCCGAATACGCGATGTTCAAAGCTGCAGTGACAAAGAGCCTACATGAGACGATCCCCGGTAACTTTCATGTCTATCTCTATATCAATGGGACATTGGCGAGATGATCAGTGTTCGGCACGGGGTTCATAACGAACTCATGGAGATGGGGCGCCTTCATTTGTCACCATCGGGCTTTCATAGTAATTTTAATATTATATGAACGATGTAGAAAATATTCCGAACAAAGCGCTTCTCTCGGAGGAGTATCATAAAAACCGCACCGGTTACGAAGAAGCGCTTACAAAAGTCGTCCGCGAGATTTCCAGATTGTTGCAGCGAAGAGGGCTTCACCCGACAATTAAAAGCCGTGTCAAAGATTTTGAATCGTTTTTTGCAAAGAAAATTAAGCTGCTGAAAAATGCCTGGGACGAACACAAAGACCCTCTGCCCATCAACGATGTCCTGGCCATGCGGATTATCTGTCCGTTTTTAAGGGATTTGGATGAGGTCGAGGCAGCAATCGCCACGCAGTACGATATCGTCGAGATCGAGCGGAAGGGGCAGAATCACTCATTCAGAGAATTTGGGTACGAGTCTGTCCATGTGCTCATCCGCATCCCGGACGAGATTCTGCCTCTCTGCAAAGGACTCGAGCGCAATGTCATCGAAATTCAGCTGAGGACCATTTTGCAGGAAGCCTGGGCCGAGGTGGAACACGAACTCGTCTATAAGGCTGAATTTACCCCCTTCGACGAGCCGCTGAAGCGAAAGCTCGCCGCGTTGAATGCGACGCTCACACTTTCGGACATCATTTTCCAAGAGATTCTCGATTATCAGAAGAAATTGAACAGTGCACTGAAGAAACGCAGAGAAGACTTCTATAGCAAGATCGAGCAGACGAGTGCCCAGGTGTTCGGAATCACCGAGTCGATGACCGGTAAATTCCCGGCCCCTGTCCGGCTAAAAAAAGCATCATTGGAGGAAAGAAGGCTTGTCTCGAATAAGGTGCTGAATCAGAATCCCTGGGCTGAACTCGATATCGATACTCTGCTTCTCTCCGCACTGGATGCTCACAATGCTTCCGATTTTAGAACCGCAATTGCGATCTATACAGAGATTCTCTCCAGAAAGCCGGAGGCGGCAATCGCCGCAGTGGTGTTTAAGCACAGGGGTATGGCATATTTTGCCCAGTCGGAATATACGGATGCCCTCGCCGATTTTACGAGCTGTCTCATGCTCGATCCTGACTGTTATAAGGCCTTCTATTATCGGGGAGTGGTGAAAAGCATTCAGAATCAACTGCAGCAGGCGATCGACGACTTTACGGCAGCCCTCGCGATACACCCCTATCATTTCTTTTCCCGATACCGGAGAGCTCTCTGCTGGTGGCAACTCGGCGACTATGTGCAGGCACATGCAGATTGCGAGATCGCGCTCCGGATAAAACCCGAAAATACGCTCGCGCGGGAACTGCAGAGAAAGATACAGGATAATATCGCAAAAGAAGAGATATAGCGGGCGGGACAAGGGAAGATATTGACATGGCTTTGAAATTTTGATAGGGTCACTGCCGTTCGACAATACCATTCGATCCAGGGTGTTGAGTGTCGTTTTCAGGTCCCCATCGTCTAGCGGTTAGGACAGCGGGTTTTCAACCCGCCAACAGGGGTTCGATTCCCCTTGGGGATATATAAGGCTGTTCTATAATATAAAACCATTAACATATAACCATCATTCCGGGGCGTCGAGACCATATTCGCGTAAGGCATCAGTAAAGCGTATTGCTTTTTTCTCCGCGTGTTCAACGGCATTCAATATAAGATTGTCCAGATCGAGCGATATATAATATTGCGACAGCTCATCGAATTTGGGTTTTAAAATAGGATGCTTGGGGCTGAAGAGCACGCAGCAGTCCTCATACGGGAGGATTGAGATTTCGTATGTGCCGATGCGTCTTGCAGTAGCGATGGTCTCTTCCTTGTCGATTCCAATGAGGGGTCTGAACACCGGTAGCGATGTCCGACTCTGGGAGAGGCGTATGTTTTCTGCGGTCTGACTGGCGACTTGTCCGAGACTCTCGCCGGTCACGATGCCCAGGGCATTGATGGTTTGGGCTATCAGCTCC
>DIXD01000065.1:0-18070 GCA_002435985.1 Spirochaetaceae bacterium UBA6089 | reverse complement strand
GGATAGGTATGAAAATACACGGCCTCAAGGGCGAGACCCCGTTTTGCCATCATGTAGCCGGCCACCGGAGAATCGATGCCCCCCGAGAGGAGAAGAAGCCCCTTGCCTTGGCATCCCACCGGCAATCCCCTTGGCCCGAGAGCAGTGGCGGAATAGATGTAAGCCCGCTCACGTATCTCGACCATGAGGACAAAATCGGGCGTATGGACGTCGACCATGAGGGCAGGAAAATGCTCCTGCACCGCAGTACCTATGGCTGCCGACATGCCATAGGAGTCGAGTGGAAAACTTTTATCCGAACGTCGTGTTTCGACCTTGAATGAGTGCACGCCTGAGCCGACTTCCACGGCTGCGCATTCGACTGCGGCCTGCACGATCGAATCGACCTGCTTATCCGTCTTTATGGCACGAGCCACACCATTGATACCAGGACAGTGTTGTAGAATAAAGAAGGCGATCTCCGAATCTTGTTCGTCGATGCTGAGAAAAAACCTGCCAGGATATTCTTCGAGCTCGAAATTGAAGCCTTTGAGCCGTCGATGTATCTGATCTTTTAGCCTCTGCGTGAATTCGCGCTTATTGTCACGTTTTAATTCGATCTCTCCCGGCTTGATGAGGAACAAAGCACGCATGCCCCTGTAGTATCAGGTTTTTAGCTTTCTATACAAGTCCTCGGCTTGCTCGAGAAAAATATCGATCTCTTCCGGAGTCGTGAGTGGGCCGGTCGAGACGCGGATCGCCGAAAAAGCTATGTCGTCGGGGACACCCATCGCCTGCAGAACGCGCCTGCCCCGGTGCCGCTGATTGGACGAGCAGGCCGAACCGGTAGAGACGGCAATATGACGACCGGAGAGCGCGCGCACCATCGTCTCTCCTCCTAGGCCTGGAAAGGCAATAGAGAGTATCGAAGGGACATACGCCTCGTCGCCCGGCGCACGTTCTGGGACAATGAATGCTCCCTGGATATGCGAAACACCTTCAATGATGCGAGTTTCTAGTTGTCGGGCGCGGAGTGTGTATGTATCCAAAGACTCCGACACTTTTTCCACCGCAAACCGAAAGGCAAGCGCACCAAAAAGATTTTCGGTGCCCGGACGAATGCCGCTCTCTTGTCCACCTCCACACACGAATGCATCGAGAGGGCGAGAGAGCCAGAGCGCGCCGATGCCCCTTGGCCCTCGTATTTTATGTGCGGAAATGGCAAAGCTATCGACGTATGTCGACATTCGATGCATTGGGAGTTTCCCGAGCATTTGGACCGCATCGACATGAAACCAAGGTTTTCTAAGTCCTAACTCCAGCGTAGCCTCGCCTATTGCTTGACCTATGGCCGCTATATTCTGGATGGCCCCTGTTTCATTGTTCACACCCATAACACTGACGAGCGCCGTCTCTTTTCGTAGGTGCGCCAGGACCTTGGCCGGCTCTATCTTCCCTCGAGAGTCCGGATTGATCCAGGAGACTTGCACACCAAGGTTTGCAAGCGCGCGCACTTGACAGTCGATGGCCGAATGTTCGATCGCCGAAACAACGATATGGAGCGGCTTGCGTGTTCCGGAAAGGTTTAGCCGACCGACGAGGGCGAGCAGTGGTATGTGGTCGGCCTCTGAACCACTCCCTGTAAAGACAAGTAAGCCCCCCTCAACACCGAGGGTGCGCATGAGCTCTGTCCTCGCTTCCTCCAGCAACTTTTTTGCCTCTTTGCCGAGCCAATGGTTACTCGAGGGGTTTGCATAGGCATCGAGGCTCAGTGCAAGAGCCTTGTGCAGAATTTCAGAATCGGCGGGGCTCGTCGCTGCCCAGTCGAGGTAGACATCCTTCATGCTTGTGCGAATCTGCGATCTGGAATGGCTCTCGGTGTTTTCCCCCCTGCGACAAATTCTCTCGACAGATAGAGTGCGCAGTAGCAGTGTCCAAATTCCGCGATGTCTGGCTTGGACCAGATGCAGGGGCAGATGGCCGGTTTGTCTAATTCGTATCTAGCCTCGGCGTCGCGACAGGGGCAGAAAAAGTATCCGTACCGGTTATAATTTTTCATAAGCCCCTCGACCAGGGTATCGTAGAAGTCTTTGTCGGGGTTGAGGAGCCAACCTTGTTTATGTGCGACCATCTGGGTGAAAAGGATTGTCTGTTCAAGTGTCTTATCGTTCATCATACCTACTTCCAATGGGAACTTAAACTTGCAGTGTCGATCTCCAGTCCGCCTCGATAAAGCCGATAAGATATTTCTTGTCGTCTATCACTGCAAAAGGAAAAGCGACATTCTCTTTGAATCTCTCTTTGAGTTCTTGCTTGATTGCGTTCTTTACATCGACGGGAATGAGATCCACATAGAGATACCGATACGAAAAGTTATTTGCATCAAGGAAGGCAAGGGCTCTTTTACAGAATCCACACGTGGAGAGCGCATAGACCATAATGCTATGGTCATTTCTTGTTCCTTGTTTTGTCACGACCGGAAGGTTCTGAAGATTCATAATACCTCCATGTATATAATATAATTTTTCGAAGCAGTCGGGATAGGGCTCGGTATGGAAATTTTGCCGGATCAGTGTATAGGTCCTTGCTCCGTTGATAAAAGCCCCTCTTTCGTATACATTGAGCCCTATGATCGAACCGGAACTTATCCGTAATTTCTGTATTATTGCACATATAGACCATGGAAAAAGTACCCTTGCGGATCGATTTATCGAAAAAGCACACCTCATCGATCTGCGAAAATTTCAAAACCAGATGCTCGATACTATGGACATAGAGCGTGAACGAGGCATTACGATCAAGAGTCAGGCCGTCAGTCTGCCCTACCAGGCAAAAGACGGCAGGACCCACATGCTCAATCTCGTCGATACCCCAGGACACGTTGATTTCTCCTATGAGGTTTCTCGAGCAATCTCCGCCTGCGAAGGCGCCATTCTCGTCATAGATGCCACACAGGGGGTCGAGGCTCAAACACTGTCCAACATGTATTTGGCGCTGGAGCATGATCTGGAGATCATTCCCGTCATCAATAAAATCGACATGCCGGCTGCAAATGTGGAGGAGATTCGGCGACAGATAGACAAGGACTTAGGGCTCGATGGAGATGCGGCACTGGCAGTATCGGCCAAGTTAGGCACGGGCGTCGATGCACTCTTCGAGGCAATTGTTGAGAGAATCCCCCCTCCCAACGGGCGATCGGAGAACCCTCTTCAAGCGCTTATATTCGACTCACACTACGATCCATACAGAGGGGCGGTGATTCACCTGAGACTGAAGGAAGGCTCGTTGCGGAAGGGGATGCATATTCGTCTTTTGTCCACAGGGGCTATCCACGAAGTGGAGGAGGTCGGCCACTTTCGAATCGCCGCGGTGCCCGCTGATGAACTGGGTGCAGGAGAGGTAGGCTATTGCATTGCAGGCATTAAAAGCGTCAAAGAAGTTCGCATCGGGGACACCGTGACCGACGACGAAAGGCCGTGCATCTCTCCCCTGCCGGGATTTAAAGAGGTAAAGCCGGTCGTTTTCAGTTCAATCTATCCCATCGATTCCGCGGATTACGAGGAATTGCGGGATAGCCTCGAAAAGCTTGTGCTCAACGATGCATCGCTCATCTTCGAAAAGGATCATTCGCTCGCGTTGGGATTCGGCTTCCGTTGTGGATACTTGGGCCTTTTACACCTTGAAGTCGTGCAGGAGAGGCTCGAGAGGGAATATGGCCAGTCGATCATCATGACGGCACCCTCGGTGCGGTATAAGCTCCTACTCAAGGATGGAAACACCATCTATATCGATAATCCGAGCGAATATCCCGACCCCGCACGGATAGAAAGCGCCGAAGAGCCCTACATCAAAGCCCAGGTGATAACCCCCGTCGAGTATGTCGGAAATATCATCTCCCTCTGTTTAGCCAAACGAGGGGTGCAACAGTCTTTCATACACTTGGATGAGAAAAGGGTCGAGCTCACCTTCGAAATGCCGCTTTCGGAGGTGCTCTTCGATTTCTACGACAAACTGAAGTCTACCTCGCGGGGCTATGCGAGCTTCGATTATGAGGTGACAGGCTATAAACCTGTCGAGTTGGTCAGATTGGATTTTTTGATCAATGGCGAACCGCTGGATGCACTCTCCATGCTCGTCTACAGGCAAAATGCGTACGATCGGGCAAGGACCGTCTGCGAGCGTCTCCGCAACAGTATTCCTCGCCAGCAGTTTAAAGTGGCTGTCCAGGGAGCGATAGGGAGCCAGGTAATCGCGAGGGAAACTGTCAATCCAGTACGTAAGGATGTTCTTGCCAAGTGCTACGGGGGCGATATAACGCGTAAACGCAAACTTCTCGAAAAACAGAAAGAAGGAAAGAAGAAACTGAAGATGATCGGTAACATTGAGCTCGGTCAGGAAGTGTTCTTGTCGGTGCTACGCGCAAGTGAAGACGAAGAGCGCTGATTTTCTAGGTCTTTTCAAAGTCCCTTTCGCGCTCTTTTGTAGTTTCCTTGTGCGGGACCATCGACGTCAGTGTCGAGAGGCCGATGACCCCTTCATACGCCGATGGCCCCTTCAGCGGGATTATTGCCCTGCAGTCACAAAGAGCTTCGTAAAGGCGCTATTGAACTCGTCCTTGAGCAGGGGGGAAGAAAGAATCGTATTGCGTATCTGATTCTCCATTGCAGTCTGGAAAAAGTAGGGGTAAGAGAACTTGGTATAAGAGATCTCCTCGTCCGCACCTTCCTTGTCGTCGGTCACCGTCATGACGATGACCGAAGTATCGAGCACTACAGGTTTTGAGACTGTGTTTTTGGCAGTAGAAAAGAGCGTTGTGAGGAAGGTTTCATTTTCCTCTGCGCCGACGAGCTCGTTTTCCAAAGAACGATAGGGCTCTTGGAACAGGCCTATCTGTTGTCCGTAGAAGTAAAAACTCGGTTTTCCGTAGTTGAGGATGAAGGGGCCTGCAGACTTCACGTCAAGCCCCAGTTTTCTTGCTGCCGCGGAGAAGGATGTCTTCGTGGTCTCATTCGTGAATTCGTCAGCTTTTTCCAGTGCCCAGGATTCCATGACGCTTTTTTCGTTGTTATACAGGTAACTCTTCACTTCATCCAGCACGGATGATTTAGAGAAATCAGGAGCGCTGGCTTCGGTGTTCACGCGGTAAAAGGTCCAGGTATTGTTTTCCCCCTTATAAATAGGGGATATCTCATCTTTTTTGAGGGCCATGACCGCTTCGCCGTCCTTTTCATTCGGGAATTCGGCTTTAAGGTCGTAGAAGACTTTTATTCCCATGTCCCCGCCTTTGTCGGCATAAGAATCCCTCGAATGACTTTTGGCTGCATCCTCGAAAGAAAGAGCGTTGGTCTTAATCTGATCCAAGACTTTCTCGGCATCCTTCTGGGACGTGGTGATGGTGATTTTTGAAAGTCCAATCGTTCTGAACAGAGCTTCATTGGTCCTTGCCCATTCCAACAATCGTTCCTGAGGGAATGTTTCATAAGAGAGATGAACGTACTGGATCGTCCGCTGGGGCTTTGCCATAGAAGACACGAAATCGATTTCTTTCGTCGTGGGTGAGAGCGACATCATGTCGTTGTAATAATTTTGAACGAGGAGATCGTCACGAAGTCTGTCCCTGATCGAAATACGTGTGGCGAGCGGCGTGCTGTTATACTTCTCGATGGAAAACTTTCCATCGACTTGGAATTGAGTGATTTTCTTGACTTCTTCATCGAGGGTTTCTTCGCTGATTTTCATGCCCGAACGCTTGGTATAATCGAGAATGGCTGTGCGCATCGCCGTATTCTGGAAGGCCATGTACCATACCTGATAGGCATACATTTGGGCCAGTGCTTCATCCATTCCTTGCTGTCGGAGATACTCATTGATCTGAGAAACCTGGTCTGCAAAGTAGGAATCTGGAGAATATTGTATCGGGGTACCATTCCAGAAACCGAACGTCGGTAATTCTCCGGATGAGGTGCCTGTGCTGATGGCCGGTATCAGGACAAATGCAATAATCGTCAAAACAAGAATAGCTATGGTTCCAATATAGACAAAGCGATTTTTAATGCCCTTCTTAAGAGGGCTCTGTATATTTTTAGTATCGTTTTTCTTTTCGTCAGAGGTCTTGCCCTTCTTCGGTTTCTGTTTATTGTTCTCTTCTGATGCCATATAGTAGTCCTTTCTTCGGAAAACGTAGAAAAATACTCGATTAAGCTATCATGAGACCGTGGAATAGTCAACGAGAAGAGGGCGACTGTGCAAAAGCCTGAAGACCAGTCGTCACAGTACCTTGATTGTCCGCGATAGTGTGGATAATTTTAGTGTATGAGTATTGTGACGAAAACCGGCGATGATGGGACCACCGGTCTGTGGTCTGGCGAACGGATTGGGAAGGACTCGCTGAGGGTGGAGGCATATGGCACAATCGATGAGCTTTCCTCCGCTTTAGGCATGGCACGCCATCTATGTCTGCAGGATGATGTGATATACGCGATCGACTATATCCAGCGTTTGCTATTCAGAGTGGGAGGCGAGCTGGCCTCGCTCGGCACAGCCTTCGACCGGCCCATCGACGAGAACGATGAAAAAACGATTGAGATGAAAACTGCTGAGATTGAAGCCAGGATACCTCTGCGCGGGTTTGTTATCCCAGGCATGACTCAGGGGTCTGCTGCACTGGATATCGCAAGAACCATAGCGCGCAGGGCAGAGCGGCGCGTGGTCGAACTTTCCAGAACAGAGGCTGTTTCGCCGGTACTCCTGCGAACGCTGAATAGATTGTCTGATTTTATATATATGCTCGCACGCGAAGAAGAGGCAGCACAGGGGAAGCTGACATTCGTCTGAGGCCAAAAAATTTTTTATGTCCGACGGAGGATGGTATGAAACTCTATTCTAAGACACAGGTCTGTATTGTCATTGTTCTGTCGGTGGCGGTGACCGCACTGTCGATTGCTGGTATTGTCGCTATCCTCAATAATTCAAAGTCCAACACATCTTCGACTCTTTCCACATCGATCGAAATGAGCAACAGTGTCGCTGCTGGTAGTCTCGTACAGTCGACGCAGCCAGCATCGAATCAGATGTCGGAAACCCGTGCTGTACCTGTGACCACCACGCCACAATATGCAGGCGACTACGGCGAATATAGCGTCGAAGAGATCGGAAACATCTCCATTTATGAAAAATACAACGAATCGGTCGTGAACATCACCACCGAAGTGCTGAGAATCAACTGGTTTTTGGAACCCTTTCCGCAGAGCGGCGGCTCTGGTTCCGGAAGCATCATCGACGAACGCGGCTATGTACTCACCAACAATCATGTCATACAGGGGGCTTATAAACTCTATGTAAACCTCTCGGACGGCAGCAGATATGAAGCCGCACTCGTCGGCGCCGATCCCGAAAGTGATCTTGCCGTCATAAAGTTTACGCCGGACGCGGGGAAGAAGTTGAACCCAATCCCCTTCGGCACGGCAAAGAATCTCAAGGTTGGACAGAAAGTTCTGGCAATCGGCAACCCCTTCGGGCTGGAGAGGACGTTGACGACAGGCATCATCTCGGGATTAGGCCGACCGATTCAAGAGAGCGAGACTGTCATTCTTCAGAACATGATTCAGACCGACGCTTCGATCAATCCAGGCAACTCCGGGGGCCCGCTGTTCAATACTAGAGGAGAAATGATAGGCATAAACACTATGATCTATTCACCCTCCGGCGGTTCGGTCGGGATAGGCTTCGCGATTCCGGTCGACACGGCGACAAGGGTCGTCCCTCAGCTCATCAAGAACGGAAAGGTCAGGCGAGGATGGATCGATGTGCAGGCTATCCAGCTTTTTCCAGATCTGGTCAACTATCTGAAGCAGTCGGGGAAAGGGGCTCCTGTCGAGAGCGGCCTGCTCGTGTCGACCGTGACCCCGGGGGGCAATGCTGAGCGCGCAGGCCTTAAGGGTGGAACGACAGCGGTGCGCTATGGCTCGACCATTTTCTATATTGGAGGTGATATCATCGTCAGTATCGACAAGAAGCCCGTTACCAGCATTGCTCAGCTGTATGCGGCACTAGAAGATACGAGCCCTGGCCAGCAGGTGTCCGTAGAATTCTACCGTGGTTCCAAAAAGATGAGCACCACCATTACGCTGTCGGAGCGCAAAAAGTGAAACCTTTCAGAGTCGTGGCTCCCTATGGACCAGCGGGCGATCAGGCACAGGCTATCGATGCTCTGGCAAACGCCATCAAGAGGGGAGAGCGTTACACCGTGCTCAAGGGGGTTACAGGCTCTGGGAAGACCTTTACCATGGCCAAGGTCATTGAGGCGGTTCAGAGGCCTGCCCTCGTCATTTCTCACAACAAGACCCTCTCCGCCCAGCTTTATCGCGAATTCAAGGGGTTTTTCCCTGAGAATGCCGTAGAGTATTTTGTCTCATATTATGACTATTATCAGCCCGAAGCCTATGTGCCGTCCAAGGACCTCTATATAGAAAAGGATTCAGACATCAACGAAGAGATCGATCGTATGCGGCTCGCGGCGACAGCTGCGCTCATGGAACGCCGCGACGTCATCATCGTCGCAACGGTATCCTGCATCTATGGCTTAGGCTCTCCCGACCTCTATAGGGAGATGCGCGTCTATCTGGACAAGGGGCAGACCATCGACCTCGACGCGGTAAAGCGAAACCTCATCAGCCTGCAGTACGAACGCAACGATATGGTGCTCGAGCGCGGGTGTTTTAGAATTCGAGGGGACGTATTGGAAGTTTATCCTGCGTATCTGGAGAATGCCTACCGTATCGAGCTCGACTTCGACACTATAGTTCGCATCCGGCATCTCAATCCCATCACCGGGGAAGCCGCGGAAGAGCTCGACGAGGCCGTCATTTATCCTGCGAAGCACTTCGTGATGCCTGAAAATATGGTTCAGCGCGCGGTCGAAAGGATAAAGAGCGAACTAGCAGAGCGGTACAGCTTTTTTCTTGAACACGGCAAGTATTTGGAAGCCGAGCGCATAAAATCGCGCACTGAGTACGATATCGAGATGCTCGAGGAAATGGGGTATTGCAGCGGCATCGAAAATTATTCCGCTCCTCTTTCGAACCGAAAACCGGGAGAACGACCGGGGGTCCTCCTCGACTATTTTCCACGTGATTTTATCGCATTCATCGATGAATCGCATGTCACGCTTCCGCAGATCGGCGCAATGTATGCAGGCGACCGCAGCCGCAAGACATCGCTCGTCGACTACGGGTTCCGCTTGCCCTGTGCCCTCGACAACAGACCGCTCACCATCGACGAGTTCGAGTCGATAGTACCGCAGACGGTCTATGTCTCCGCGACGCCGAGCGATACGGAAATAAAGCGCTCCAAGACTCTCGTCGAACAGGTCATCAGGCCTACGGGGCTCGTGGATCCTGAGATTCAGGTTCATTCCACGGAAGGCCAAATGGAAGATATCTATGCTCGCGTTCGTGAACGGGCGGAGAGAGGAGAGCGGAGCCTCATCATCACCCTCACAAAGAAGATGGCGGAGGAGCTCACCGAGTACCTCCGCGGGCTGGGCCTCCGCGTCCGCTACATCCACTCCGAGATCGAGACCATCGAGCGCGTCGAGATACTGACGCAACTCCGCGCCGGCGAATTCGATGTCCTCGTAGGCATCAACCTCTTGCGCGAAGGGATCGATTTGCCTGAGGTCTCGTTCATCGCCATCCTCGATGCCGACAAGATCGGGTTTTTGCGTTCGGAAACGAGCCTTATTCAGATCATCGGCAGGGCGGCGCGCAACGCTGCTGGGCTCGTAGTCATGTATGCGGACGCGATGAGCAATGCGATGCGTCGGGCTATTGCCGAAACAGAGCGCCGCAGGGCCCTTCAGCAGGCCTACAACCTCGAGCACGGCATCACGCCACAGACCATCCGTAAAAAAGTCCAAGACATCCTCGAGCGCCATAGAGAAGAAAAGATCGAAGCCTTGGAGGATGAACTTGACGTTGTATGGCGCACTCATAATATACTGATTCCGGAACAGCGCCGGGCTCTCGTCAAAGAGATGGAAAAATTGATGTTCGAACACGCGAAAAACCTTGAATTCGAACAGGCCGCACACATTCGCGACGAACTTGCAAAACTGAAAGGGCAAAAGGATTGACATGCAGTACGAAGATTTCTATGTGATCGATGCTCACTGCGATACTTTGATGGCGCTCACCGGGCGAAGCATGCATAAAGAAGAGAAGACGAGGCGTGATTTTTTCGCCGACAACCCCGGCACTCATCTCGATCTGCCGAAACTCATTCGAGGGCGTGTGGTCTGCCAGGTCATGGCCATTTTTCTTGAAGACGAACAGCTGCCGCACGCAACAGAAGAGGCGATGGCGATGATCGACGCCCTCGATGAAGTGCTCGAACAGGGAGGGCCCGATTTTTTCCTGGCGAGGAGCGGTGCCGAGATCCACAGAGCCATAGCCGAGAAGCGTGTGAGCGCTTTGCTTTCGATAGAGGGCGCTGAGGCACTTGGAAATTCTCTTGATAGTCTCGACGAATTTTACCAGAGGGGTGTAAGAGCAATAGGCCTGACGTGGAACAGGCGCAATGCTTTTGGACGCGGTCTCAAGGCAGAGGGGAATGATGGGCTTTCTCCCTTAGGCAAAGCGCTTGTGGAGAAGATGCAGAATATGTCCATGATCGTGGACGTGGCCCACCTCGGCGAAGAGGGGTTTTGGGATGTTGCCGAGATTGCCCAAAGTCCCTTCATCGCCTCCCACGCGAACGCCCGCGCTGTCGCCGATCATCCGCGCAACCTCAGCGATAAGCAGATACGGGCGATTGCCGATCATGGTGGTGCCATAGGCTGCGTCTTCGTTCCGGCTTTTGTCACCGTAGATCAAAACGACTGCAGCCTAGAAGCGCTTATGTTACATGTTGACCATATCGTCTCCGTGGGTGGAATCGAAAGCTGTGCGATGGGCTCTGATTTCGACGGATTTAAGCCCATCGAGGCGCACGTGATCGAGGATGCCGGACAGTTCCCCATCATCTATGAAGCCCTGCGGAAAAGAGGCTACAGCCACAGCGAGGCGCAAAAGATACTAGGGGGTAATTGGCTCCGAGTATTCGATGACGTATTGGGCTGAAAGCCATGAAAATCGCCCTCATCGGCATGATGGGGTCAGGCAAGACCAAACTGGGACAAATGCTTGCTGCCCATCGCGGCATCGATTTTGTCGATCTCGACCAATTCATAGAAGCCCGATCGCAGAGAAAGATCTCAGAGCTTTTCCATGATTTTGGGGAAGAGAGCTTTCGGAATCTCGAAGCAGATGCGCTCAGGACCTTAGCCGAAGCCAACACTTCGTTGGTCCTCGGGTGTGGCGGTGGGGTCGTCCTGCGTGCCTCTAATCGTTCTTTGTTAAAAGAGCAGTTTATCACCGTATGGCTCGATGTTCCCATCCCTGAACTGTTAAGAAGACTCTCGTACGAGAGAGCGCACAGGCCGCTTTTATTCTCTGATACATGGGAAATCGATCTGAAGAATATCTTTCGACAGCGCAAAGCGCTCTATCGACAGACCGCCGTCATTCGCTACAGGTGGCAAAAAGGCCAATCTATCGAAGAGAGCGCGGGCATCATCGAGGCGCTTATAGACGAGAGAGCCCTGTCGCAGCGGTGAAGGTGCCTCAGCCCGAGACAGGTTGCACCACATCGTCGAGGGCAGGAGGCTCTTCAGCGAGGAGCTGACAACGCTCGGTATCGACAGAAATTTCGATCTCTTTTCCCTCTTGGAGAATCTCTGTACGGTGGCTTCCGAGAGGAAATTCGAAATAGTAATTCTCTATGCCGGCTATCATAAGGACCAGCTTGGAGATATGAGAGGCGCTATGGATCTTTCGGAGGATCCTTGCTCGTATGTTCCTGTCACTGTGGTTCTCGCTGATGTCTGTGGCAGCAAGCGGCACATAGAGGCAGGTCTTGTCTTTGGACAACCTGGAGATATCCAGACTTGCTCGGTTCGGTATAGAGAGGACCGTGCCTGCATGCGTTTCGACCTCGAGAGTGTCCGAGGCCCTTCCCGCTACAATGTTCGTCACGGGAAGCACAAGTCCGAGATTCATAAAACGCGCAAGCCACCCTGATGCTGGCCTCTGTTCGAGTTCTTCCATCGTGCCGTACCCCACCACGGCGCCATCGCGCATCACGATAATTTCATCGGCGAGATCGACTGCCTCCTCCACATCGTGTGTGACATGGATGGCAGTAAGATGTCCCTCCGCGAGCTGCAGCCTGATAAAGCGCCGCATCTCTCGCCTGAGCGGTGCATCCAGCGCCGAGAGCGGTTCGTCGAGCAGCATGAGCGACGGGGAGGATGCAAGTGAGCGCGCGAAGGCCACCCGCTGACGCTCTCCCCCAGATAGCTCGGAAGGGTAGCGATTCAGAAGGTGCTCGATTTTGAAACGACGGGCAAGAAGCGCAGTTTTTTCCTGTATTTGTTGTTTGTCTTCATGGTGTACCTTGAGGCTGTATCCTATGTTGTCCTTCACGCGCATCTGTTCAAAGAGTGCAAGATCTTGAAATACAAAACCGATATGCCTTTTTTCGGTGGGCAATCTATCGATCCTCACACCGTCCAATATGATCTGGCCTCGCTGTATCCGTTCCAGGCCCGCTATTGCACGAAGCAGCGTCGTCTTGCCGCAGCCTGAAGGACCGAGTATCACCAAGACTTTGCCACTCTGCAGAGAAAAGTCGGCCTCGAGGCTGAAAGAGCCCCGCATTACCCGTACATGTTGAAGCTCAAGCGACATCGATCACCTTCTCCTTGAGGAAGAATACAAAGCCAGTCATGATGCCGAGAATAAGGCCTGCCGCACATGCCTCATTAAAACGGTAGGCAGCGGTGAGCCGATACAGAAGAAGAGGGAGCGTTTCCACTTCGCCCATACCGAGCATGAGGGGCACGTTGACGTCTCCTGCAGTAATAGAAAAGGCGAATGCGGCCGCAGCAGCAACCGAAGGCAGGATAGCGCGCAGTTCGATAGTCATAAAGGCGCGGAGCGGCGATGCCCCAAGCGTTCTCGCCGCCTCTCGGACCTGTGGATCGATGGCGCGCAGGGAGGCGTGGAGGGCTCGGCTCACAAATGGCCAGGCGACGACGGCCTGCGCTAAGACGAGCGCGCTGCTCACGACCTGGTCTGAGGATAAAAAAAGCCATCCATAGGCAAAGATTGCCGATGAAACGGCCATGGGCAGCCACTGGAGAACTTCGATGAGCTTCGGCAGGGCCCCTTGTGGATTCCTTTTTTCCGCAAAAAAGAGGGCGAGACTTGCTATGATCCCTGTAATGGTGGCAAGGACTGCGGCAAGGCCGCTCAGTCGGACTGTGGACAGAATCGCCCCCAGAAGCGGCGCCTGAAAGCCACTCACAAGCCTTTCGAAGTTGTCAAGACCAAATTTCGTAGCTTTTCCTACGGGAGAAGGTACCCTAAAGGCCTCTATTGCAATGGACAAGAGTGGACCAATGAAGAAAAACACAATAAAGATTCCATATATTACAATAAAAAGACGCTGTAGCCCTTTAGGGGAGCGCAGCTCCTGTGTCCTTCCAAAATCACGCAGTGTTCTTTGGGTGCGTCCCTGCGTCCGAGTGAGTAGCAATATCCCAAGCAGGGCGCACATAGTCTCGACCATGGAGAGAACCAGGACGAGCGCATAATTGGACTGATAGTGCAGTGCGTAATAGATTTCTACCTCGATCGTGGTGCCAACCTTTCCTCCGAACACGAGGACCGTAGTAAAGCTGAAAAAACAGTATAAGAAGATAAGCCCCGCCGCCTGAGCAATCCCAGGTAAAAGCCAGGGGAGTGTACCGGTGCGGAAGGCTCTCAAGGGGCCTGCTTCCAAAGTCTTCGCGGCTTCCTTCTGTGTCTCCGGAATACGTATCCAAAGCGCAGATATCTGGTGCACGACGATGGGGAAGTTGTAAAACGCGTGGACCATGACCAGCCCCCAAAAGCTGTAAAGGAATCCCTGATATTGCCTATGTGAGCCGAACAACAAGGATATGACGGAGGAGAGTAGGCCTTCTTTGCCATAATACAGAATAAAAGCAAGAATGACCAATATCGGAGGAAAACAGAACGGCACTGCGGCGAGCGCCAACAGCGTTTTTCTGCCCACAAATCGAAACCTTGCCACAAACCATGCACCAGGAAGTCCAATGACGACCGCCACTGCCGTGCTCACAAGCGACTGGAGCAAGGTGAATTCGAGACTTCTCAAAATGGTGGAGAGAGGGATCTGGGCTAGAAAATTCGAGAAGGCTGCGCCGGGAACTGTAGAGGCCCCTTCCAACCCACGCCCCAGCGCAACGTTTAAAAATGCGGCAAGAGGAGACAGCGAAAAGAAAATAATGATACAGAGTAGCCCATAGAGAACAACTGTTATTCGCCGCGTCATATGAATGTCGCTCCCTCTCGCCGCAATATTCAAATGTCGGTCAATGGCTTATAAGGATATTTACAGCCTCTGAGGGATCTCGAACTATATCATCGATGTCGGCATCCAGGGCAGGGTATATGCTCACGATGGAAAACGATGCGGGAAGTTTTGCCTTCGTGTTCGAAGGGAACATCCACTGGGTCTCAGGCAACAAAGCCTGGCATTCCGCCGATAGAAGGAAGTCGACAAAGGTTTGGGCGAGTTCCCGGTGCGCACTCGAGGAAAGCACGCCCGCAAATTCGATCTGCATGGGGTGGCCTTCGGTGAATTGTAGCGCCTTGTATCGCTCTGTATTCTCATATGCCTTGTGGTACGCCGGACTCGTGGAATAGCTCAGTACGAGCGGCGCTTCACCCTTAGTGAAGAGGCCATAGCCGGTATCCCAGCTCGGCGTCATTGCGAGGATGGAAGGGGACAGTCGCTTCCAGTAATTCTCCCATCCCTCTTTATAGGCGGCCTCCGTCCAGGCAAGGAACCCCAAGCCGGGAGTCGAGGTTCTCGGGTCCATGATGATGATTTTCTTGTGATAGATGGGCTTGGTGAGGTCCTCCAGAGAGCTGGGAGGTTCTATGCCGCTCTGTGAATCCCACATGAAAGCAAATTGGCCGAAATCGTAGGGGACAAGCCTGTTCGTGGGATCCAGTAGGAGATTCTTCTGCACCTCTGCGAGGTTCTTCAGAGAGAGTGGGACAAAGAGTCCGCTCTGCAGAGCTTTTTCAAGCTGTCTGTTGTCAAGCCCGATGATGATATCGGCATTGGGTTTCCTTGAACCGTCCAGAAGGGCCGAAAGGAGTGCACCTCCATCTCCCTTGGACACAAAGCGCAGTTTTGCGCCGTAGGCTTTTTGGAAAGCTTCGGCAATCTGGCCAGCTGGCCCCCATTCGGACATAAAGGAATCGTAGGTCCAAATAACGAGCTCCGCGCCGGCCGCATTCGGTTGCGCGTTCGCCTGTGCCCACACAGGATTGTTCAGGCTGAACAATCCTCCAACAAAAAGAAAAATCGCGATGAATTGTCTTGTACGCATCATCGTTCCCTCCGCCGGTATTACCCGGATCAGGTTATATGGGTGTCTTCTCAGATTGCGCACTCCAACGGAGATGTGCAACCACCCCATTGATTTCTGCGTTTACGCGGTTTTCTGACGATATTCCAGGATGCAGCTCCCCCTGCCTTCCACTGCATCGCGTGTCAGAATAACTTTTTTTACATTGCTTTCGCTCGGAAGCGAATACATTAAGTCGATCATAATTTTTTCGACAATGGCGCGTAAGCCTCGTGCCCCTGTCTTCTCTGCAATCGCCTTCTCCGCAATCGCATCGACCGCTGCGTCCTCGAATTCCAACTCGACGTTATCGAGCTTCATTGAGGCTTTATACTGTTTGAGGAGCGCATTCCGTGGTTCAAGTATGATGCGCTTGAGGTCCTCCTTGGAAAGTTCGTCGAGCGCGATCTTTATCGGCAGCCGTCCGACAAATTCGGGGATAAGTCCGAATTTGATGAGGTCATCGGGCTGCAGCGCTGCGTAGAGCTGGCTCAGATTCTTTTCGTGTTTTGCCTTAACATCCGCTCCGAAACCCATTGGATGGGTGGAGACTCTCGATTCGATGATCTTCTCAAGGCCAATAAAAGCCCCGCCACAGATGAAGAGAATATTGGTGGTGTCGATGCGGAGATACTCTTGGTTTGGATGCTTGCGGCCTCCCTGAGGCGGGACATTGGAGACCGTTCCCTCGATGATCTTGAGAAGGGCCTGCTGAACCCCCTCGCCGGACACNNGCCGCCTGAATATTCCCGCCCGCGTTCTGGATGAGCTTCAACAAAATGTTTTCTACATCCTCACCGACATACCCAGCCTCTGTGAGCGTTGTGGCATCGGCCATTGCAAAAGGAACCTTGAGTTTACGGGCGAGCGTTCTGGCGAGCAGCGTTTTTCCAGACCCTGTCGGTCCTATGAGCAACACATTCGACTTTTCGATCTCGACATCGGGCGAAGGCGCAGAGACCTTGTGCACGAGGCGCTTGTAGTGGTTATAGACTGCGACTGACAGAACTCGCTTCGCATAGTCTTGACCCACGACATACATGTCCAAAAATTCCTTGATCTCTTTCGGTTTGGGAACTTCGGTCAGAAAGCCCTGCGTCACCTTCTGTTCTTCCTCGTCGAGGATTTGGTTACATACGCGGATGCACTCGTCGCAGATATTGACGCCCGGCCCCGCGATCATCTTGCGGACATAGGACGAGCTCTTCCCGCAAAATGAACAGAACGTTTCTTGTTCCAGTTCGAATTGTCTATTTCTTGCCATGTTTGCGTGGCTCCATAATTGTATCGATTATACCATACTCGAGGGCTTCCCGAGAGCTCATGTAGAAGTCGCGCTCCATATCTTGGGCGACCTTCTCATGCGGCTGTCCGGAGTGCAGGGCAAAATACTCGATGGTCAACTTCTTCAGGCGGATTATCTCACGGGCTTGAAGACTGATGTCACTCGCCTGTCCCGAGACTCCTCCCCAGGGCTGATGTATCAGAATCCGCGAAGAGGGGAGGGCAAAGCGCTTCCCATTGGTCCCACAGGCCAGAAGCAATGCGGCCATGCTCGATGCCTGCCCGATGCAGATAGTCTGTACGTCTGGTTTTATGTATTGAATCGTATCATAGATCGCAAGACCGGCAGTCACCATTCCCCCCGGACTGTTTATGTACACCGAAATATCGCGCAATGGATCCTGCGACTCCAAAAACAATAGTTGAGCTATCACAAGGTCTGCGGAGAGATCGTTGATCTCGCCGTCGATAAAGACAATGCGGTCCTTTAGTAGACGAGAGTAGATATCGTAGGATCGTTCTCCAATGCCCGTCTGTTCGATGACAAAGGGGACGAGACTGCTCATATATTCAGCCATGCCTATTTCCTTACATTGATAAACGTATTCATCTCAAATTTAATCATTTTGTCTCATAAAATCCAAATAATTTACAGACGCGGTTTCTTTTACGATCACAGATGACAGCAGGGCGTCGAAGAACTTTCGCGTCTTGATATCATCTTTAATATAGTCGATCGTGCCGCGTTTTTCATACTCAGCCTTGATTTCCGCAGGACTCATCGTCGTACGAGGCGCTTCCTTTGCAATCTCAGCATCGACTTCTTCGTCGGTTGCCGAGTAGCCTCCAGCCTCGATCAGTTTGTCGAGGAGCACTCTACTTGCAAGTGCCTTTTCCGCAAGAGGTCTCCACTCGTCCAAGAGCTGATCACGAGTTTTCCCGGAAAGAGAAAGGAACATCTCCATACGCTCATCATTTTCGACGCCCATCTGCTGTTTCAAAGATTCCCAGCGCATTGCGAGCTCGGCAGCGATCATCGACGTGGGAATCGATATCTTTGTCCTTTTCAAGAGTTCATCGATGATGGCGTTTTCTTTTATCCTGCGAAGCTTCGCCTCAAGGGTTTCGGAGAGCTGTGATCGTACTGCGGCTTTGAGGTCTTCCAAGGTCTTGTACTTTTCAGATACGTCTTGCGCGAGCTCATCATCGAGCTCGGGCAAATCTTGCTTCTTGACTTTGGTCACATTGACGTGAATGGTAATGGTCTTGGAAGCATATTCGGAG
>DIXD01000040.1:313-41872 GCA_002435985.1 Spirochaetaceae bacterium UBA6089 | reverse complement strand
GGCGCGCTTGCATCTCCCCATCGAGGAAGATTATAGTTCTGACGTGCACACACACTCCCGCAGCATGCTCATATTGACCCTCGCGGCCATCGTAGCCATACACCCTGTCCCCCTCCTCTCTGCCCCTTCCGAGGAGATCACCGTATCGCTTATCACCATACTCCCCGGACCTTCCCTCTACGCGGCATTCGGTCATAGCGCGATCCGAATCGTAGACCGACAGAAGGGCACCGACAGACTCTACAATTACGGGATCTCCGTCCATTCCTTCGATGCACGGTTCGCGCTAGGCATGTTGACAGGCCATATGGAGTTCATGGTCGCCGCATTGGACACACAAGAGAGTTTTGCCTTCTACCGCGACGTCGAAAATCGCACCATCATCGAACAAGTGCTGAACCTCGACTCAGACCAGATCGAAACACTCATAGCTGCGCTGAAACACGACATTCGCCCCGAAAATCGCATCTACAATTATCGCTACTTCACGGACAACTGTGCGACCAGAGTGTGGGATCTATTGGCGCCCTTCTGCACTTCCCCGGATGTGGAAAATGCGGCGCAGCACAACACCTCGCTGCGGGATCAGCTCTACCAGGCGATGATAGACAACCCCTGGCTCCGCACCGGCATCGACCTGCTCCTCGGCCCTGCTGCAGACAAACCCCGGCCCCCCGATGCCCCACTGTTCCTGCCGAAACAACTGATGGACATGGCTGCCGCCGCGTCCAACGTCAACGAACACCCCGAACAGGTTCCATTCGTACAAAGCTCGTCAGTCGTGTACCAGGCCAAAAAAGCACCCCCTCCGGCGCTGAGGATAACGCCACTGGCCATCTCGCTACTCATTCTCTCCATATCGCTCATTTCCTTGCTCCCGCACGTGGGAAAAAGGATGCTGATCTTCGATTGCGCCCTTTTCGCTCTGGCCATCATTGCAGGCACAAGCATCCTCCTCTTCTGGCTCGCGGCCGGCTACCCCGAAGTCGGATTCAACCTGAACCTCTTGTGGGCAAACCCCCTTCCCCTGGCGGCGCTCATCGTCTCCCACCGCGCACCACAATCGAAAACATCGAGGGCCCTCTCCGCCATGACAGCAGCGCTCGCCTTCCTCAGCGTCGCAGGAGGAGGGCTAGGCTTTCAGCACATCCCAGTCGAACTCAGCCTCCTCGCGCTGGCGATAGGCGTCCGATGCTGCTCTGTTTATGTGAAAGGAAAAGTCCTGAAGTGATGTATCGTTTTTCCCCATAACCTGCAGCAGTCAAGGCAAAGGATTAGGCGATCCTTGTGTTCTCCACACCATCAGGCGCGCAGACCCAAGAAAATAACAAAAAGTCCAATCCGGTCAAGAAGCCGATCTTCCTCAGCACAGACGAATTACCATAGTTCCTGAATATAGTATCCTTCACTTCGAGGATTCTGATGATCAAGAGGGCGATGAGATCCTGGCTATACGCTGAGAAAAATCTGAAGGAACGGTAGAGGTCGTCATCGGTAAAGTCGGAGTTTCCGAGCATAAGCTTCTCTCTTTTTTGCCAGGTACCAAGCTTTGAGTCGGGGAACATAATTCTTCCGAACACATGGAACTATGGATCCGGCTCCTGCCGGGTTCGTGCGTTTGTCGTAGTGAAGGGGCTATTTGTTTAGACCGCGTTTACATGTTATTATATAATCAATGAAAATAATTTTCTGATAGAACTCCAGAGGGAGGGGTCCTATATGCCTGAAAGAAGCAGGGATTGGATGCGACAAGCAGACGCAGACTATAGACATGCAAAGAATTCCCTTGCTGCTGGAGATTATGAATGGTCGTGTTTTTCAGCCCAGCAAGCAGCAGAAAAAGCAATCAAGGCATTATTTCAAAAACTCCACCTTGATGCCTGGGGGCATATGGTGAGTATTTTATTAGCCAACCTGCCGCCGGAAATTGCTGTCCCAAAGGAACTCATCGATAAAGGAAAGGTTATTGACAAACATTACATACCGTCGCGTTATCCCAATGGCTTCGACAGCGGCGCTCCGACAGATTTCTACACGTCTGGAGAATCAGAATCGGCAATCAAGATTGCGGGTGAGATTATTGAGTTCTGTAAGAATTATCTCGATAAATGAAATGGCTGTTAAAAGGGCACTGCAAGAGTATGTGGCCCACCTAAAGACAAGACCGGAGGTAATAGATGTCTATCTCTGCGGTTCCTGGGCCAAAGGGACCTATACCCCATATAGCGATGTGGACCTGATAATCTTGATTAAAAACGACAGCCAAAAGCCTTATAACCGGGTACCGACTTACCTACCGGACCGCTTTCCATTAAGCCTGGACCTTTTTATCTACACCCGAGAAGAACTAAAAAAGAGCCCATTCGCCCAAAAGCTTTTAGAGCACGCCATTAAACTTTAAGCTTTCTCCAAAGCCGCCGCCATAGAGAACGGCAAACACCAAACCGGACATGACCAGTACCCATTCATAATAAGCAACGTCATTACGAATACTCCAAACATGCTGTCGATCAAAGTATTATTCGGGATATAAGTGTGTTAGAATTGGAAGATGCGGTGGCAGGGAAAAGCGAAGTAATTGAAGACTACCCGGACGACTAATATGGCCCGAGTTGTCTTATTCTCGGCTACACTAAAGAGAATAGGCCGTTGCATATACATTGCAGCTATCCGAGTCGTCCTCTTATCAAGATTATCACCATATACCAACCTGACCCCGAACTTTGGATCGATTTTAAGGTCAGAAGGTAAGGCATAAGGAGGCCCTGATAGAATGATAGAAACTCCCGTGTATAAATATAGATAACAGCACCGCCCTCAATTGCTTGACAGCATTTTTCATGAACACTAATTTGTAAAAACCCGTAAGGGAATTATCGTGACCCGGGTGGTGGAATTATGATGACCCTGGACCCCCACGGTTCCTTCGATCTGGTTTTTACAAGTATTTGGAGAGGGATAATATGATCGAATACAGAGACACGATGGATGGTGCTGAATATTCCACCTTTGATGGATTTTGCGTCGGCTGGAAGAAGCCTCTATCCACCGTTCAACTACGGGCTGTCATAAGCAACAGTACTTTCAAAATCCTTGCCATAGACTCAGCTACAACAAAAGTTGTCGGGATTATCACTGCATTGTCTGACCAGATCAACTGGGCTTTTATACCCTACCTTGAAGTCTTACCTGAATATCAAAAACAAGGCATTGGCAAAGAGTTGATGAAACGGATGCTTACGAAGTTAAGCCAAATCAACTGCATCGATTTGACTTGCGATCCAGAGATGCAACCGTTCTACGATAAGTTTGGAATGCTCAAGTCTGAAGGCATGGTTATTCGTAGATATCTATCCGAGTGATTATTCATTAAATACAACTTTCCCAACTGATTAGACTATACGATAGCCATAGAATCTGCTGTTTTCAATCCCGGAACACCTGGTTTTCAATTGCAATGCATATCCGGGATTCCATTCTCACCACATGTTCCCCTATTTTTGGATAAATAAGTGGAACGGCCGAAGAATTCCATTGTCATTGCATACGGCAAGAACCGTGACCACTATGCCGTCAGGGCAAGGATCGGTTGCAGGAGCGACGGGAACAGAAGGCTTCCGATCAACGGACCGACCATAGGCCACATTGTCGACGGCAGGTACATCCCCCTGGAGGAAGCTTCAACGTCTTCCGTTTCGAGGTCGGCCGTGGACCTCAAGGATTGGGCCAACATCCAGCTGTCGCAGAAGCTCTTTGCGGACATGATTGATGAACTATCGGTAGTCTACCGCAGGCAGGACGCCATCAGGCTCTGGTGCATCGCCGTGCTCAGGGTCTGCTTCAGCGGGATCAAGGACTATGAGCTCAAGGATGCCTATGAGGAAAGTTTTCTCTCAGAGCTCTACCCAAGGGTGGCACTCTCACGCAATACCGTGTCCGCCTTTCTGAACGACCTCGGACGCTCCTGCTCAAGGATCACGCAGTTCATGCGCAACCGGGCGGCTCGTGTGGGGATGGACCACCATGTGCTGATAGACGGGACGCTCAAGTCAAACGAATCGAGGGTGAACTCCCTCTCGGATTTTTCCAGGAAGGCTAGGACCAAGGGCACGAGGGATATCTCGGTCCTGTATGCATTTGACCTTGAGGCCATGGAGCCTGTGTGCTCCAAATGCTTCCCGGGCAACATGCTTGATGTCACTGCCTACAGCGAATTCATCTCCGAGAATCATATAACAAAAGGAATCGTGGTGGCAGACAAGGGGTTCCCCCAGTCTGCCGCGAGGAAACACTTCGCGGATAATCCCGACCTGCATTACCTCAATCCGCTGAAACGGGACTCCAAAATTGCATCTGAGTTCCATATGCTTGAATTCACCGGGCTTCTCTCCGGTTTCGAAAGGATACCCTACAGGAAGGAGAAGGCCCCTGACGGCAGATGGCTTTATTCATTCCGGGATGCCGGCAGGGCTGCCAAGGAGGAGCGCGACTGGCTCACGCGAAGCGAACAAAAGAACACCTACCGTTTTGCGGACCTCCAGAAGGCCAGGACCGTATTCGGCACTGTGTTCCTTGAATGTGACATGGACATCGAACCCGAAACCATTTACAAGATCTACTCCACGCGATGGGAGATAGAGCTTGTCATGAGATTCTACAAGTCCGCCCTTGAATTCGACGAGACCCGCGTGCACGACGACTACAGCGTGATCGGAAGTGAATTCTGCGACTTCCTTGCCTCGGTTCTCACCTTCAAGATGATACAGGCCTTTGACAAGGCGAAACTCCTTGATGAAATGCCGTACAAGAAGATTATGAAGGTACTGGCAAGGGCGAAGATGTTCAATGATCCGGGCCACGGATGGAGGCTTATCAGAATCAATCCTTCATACGAGGAGATACTGAAACGACTCGACATACATCCCACAGAGAAGTTACAACCCAAAAAGAAACGCGGGAGACCTCCCAAGAACAGGTACGTATAGTCTCATTCATTGGGAAAGTTGTAATTCAAAGGATCAAGAAAATTGCATGCGGTTACAGGAACAGAACAAGGTTCAAGAACGCGATTCTGTTTCATCTGAGCGACTTAGATCCTCAGCCCTTTCACACACGTTAGTTGAAAGCATCAACCATATGTCTATAATGGCCGTAAGCCGTCTGCTAAAGGCTTTCATATTTTTGTTTTCTTAATGGGTTTTTAGGTGTAGAATATGTTAACGATAATACGAATTAATATAGAGAGGAGAAAACGACGTAGGTATGTTTAGGAAAAAGGTAAAAGTTTCCAACAGTAAAGACCCCAATCGGTTCTTTGAAGAGGAATTTTGGGTAGATACGGGAGCCCTTTATTCATTTGTCCCTGAGGATTATCTTGAAAGGATAGGTGTAGAACCGTCTGTAAAACGGAATTTGATTCTTGCCGACGGCCGGCAGGATACGAGACTACTTGGTTTTTGTGACTTTCAGATCGAAGGTCTTGAAGGCAATATCCCCTGTCCAGTGATTTTCGCACCGAAGGGTTCTCTGTTCTTGCTTGGAGCGACAGCCCTGGAGAACTTTGGTATCGAAGTGGATCCGATTCAGAAAAAGTTGAAGCCGATTTTGGCCATCATCGGAGGATTTTTGGCCTCGCAATGACAATCGCTAACAAATCGCTGCACCTGACCGCTATTCCGCTGCGCTTCATCCCCGCCAGTGAGCTTAGGTCGTTATGCATCTTAATCTAACGAAGGATTACGAGACACAGGAGTAATTATGACATTCAACACGAAACTAATAAACCTTCTCAAAACCGACCCACGCTTCGTGGACGATGAAGGAGAACTTGTCCTTGCCGCAGTGCAAGACTATGCCTGGAAGATTAACCACGACCTTGTGAAGTTGCTCCTCTCAGATAATGAAATCAAAGCCAAGTTCTTTGATGAAATCGAAGGGCACTGGATTTTCAACCTCAATACCTTCATTGACTATATCTCGCAGAAGAATTTTCTGAATAACTCCTACACCCGCTTCCGCAACCGAATTGGATTGACGATTGCCGGAAAATATCTGCGCGAGCGCGGCGAAGTGGCACTGGTGTGGCCTTACAAGGACTGTGTTTTGGAAGGCGGGCAAACGAAGGAAGAAGAAAAGCGCAAGGAAATTTTCTTCAACGAAGTGCTGGCGCAGGATGAAATCAACCGCCTGCTCGACCCCAAGGTGCTGACCAATTTCACGCACTACACAGCAAAGGGCAAAGAGAAGGTGACTGGCTTCAAGCGCGACGAGAATGGCGTAATACGCGAGAATCTTATTATCAAAGGGAACAATCTGCTTGCCCTGCACACGCTCAAAACACAGTTTCGTGGGCAGGTCAAACTAATCTACATTGACCCGCCCTATAATACAGGCAACGATTCGTTTGGCTATAATGATAGTTTCAACCATTCAACGTGGTTGACGTTTATGAAGAACAGACTGGAAGTGGCAAGAGAACTCTTGGCACCCGATGGCGTGATATTCATTAGCTGTGATGATAATGAGCAGGCCTATCTCAGGGTTATTATGGATGAAGTATTTGGACTAGAGAATTTCGTTGCCAATATCGTAGCACAAACTAATCCACGAGGGCGTACCCTTGATAAATTCCTTGCTAAAACTTTTGAGTACCTGATTGTTTTTACAAGAAGCATTGGATATGATTCTTTGTTCCGTATCCCGAAATCTGAAAGAGCGCTTGGAGAATATAAGCAAGTTGATAAATGGGGCGTTTATAGAGAATTAGAGTTAAGAAATAGGAACCCAGTCTTCACAAGATCAAACAGACGGAACTTATATTTTCCGATCTATGTTAATCCAGAAAATGGCGCAGTGTCTTTGCAAAAAGACAATACTTTTACAGAGACAGCCTTACCAACTAATTCTAGAGGTGAAGACGGTTGCTGGACATGGGGGCAAAAGAAGGTTTCTGAAAACATTAACTTACTGACTGCCCGTAAAGCATCAACAGGAGTTTGGCGCATCTTTAGAAAAGACTATATTCCAGCAGAAGGAGCCTTCACAAAAGAGAAGGCGCTTTGGTTGGATAAAACTATCAATCACGAGAATGGAAAAGAAGAATTAGGTAGGTTGTTTGGGAAGAGTCCGTTTGCGTTTCCGAAATCTGTGGAATTAATCAAGAAGATTTTGCAGATAAGCACGAGAAGCAATAGAAGACAAATCGTCCTGGACTTTCATGCTGGAAGCGGCACAACCGCACACGCTGTACTTGAATTGAATAAAGAAGATGGCGGCAATCGCCAATTCATTCTTGTTGAGCAGATGGATTATATCGAAACGGTAACAAGAGAACGTGTAAGGAAAGTCATTGAGCAGCAAGGCGGCGGCGACTTTATCTACTGCGAGCTGATGAAATACAACGAAGCCTTCATGGAGCGCATTCAATCCGCAAAGTCCACCGAAGAATTGGTGCAAATTTGGCGCGAAATGGCCGAAGGCTCGTTCCTGAATTGGTACATCAACCCCGAAATGCCCGAAGAAGCCGTGCGGGATTTTGAAGCGCTTGGGCAGGAACCAAACGGACTGGAGAAACAAAAACACCTGCTGGCGGAATTGCTGGACAAGAATCAGTTGTATGTCAATCTTTCGGAGATTGACGACGCGCAATTCAACGTCAGCGAAGAAGATAAAGCCTTGAACAAGGCGTTCTATGGAGACAGCCTATGACTGCGATCTATTCCGATACCCATCCAAAAATGGAAGCCCTGCAGATCCAGTTGTGGCGGCAAGCCAGCCCCACTCAGAAGATGAACATGCTGGCGCAGTTGAATGCCACCGCCCGTATGCTGGCGCTGGCGGGTTTGCGATCGCAATATCCCCAAGCAAGCGAGTCCGAACTGCGTCGCAAACTTGCAAGCCTGCTGTTAGGAGAAGAATTGGCGCGCAAAGTGTACGGAGAATCAAGCCATGCAAAATGAACCTGTCGAAGTCACACTGAAAGTCACGGAAGTTTTCGAGAAACTTGGCGTTCCTTATCTCATCGGCGGTTCACTCGCCAGCACACTCTACGGCATGGTGCGAACGACGCAGGATTCAGACATCGTCGCGGAAATGCGCATCGAACATCTCCAGCCGTTTGTTGCGGCATTACAGGACGAATTCTACATAGATAATGAAATGATCGCCGAATCCATCCAGCTACATTCCAGTTTCAATATCATCCACCGCGAAACCATGTTCAAAGTGGATGTTTTCATCCCGCGTCCGCATCCTTTCCTGCAATCACAACTTGCCCGCGCCCAAAGGCAGACATTTACCTTCGAGACGGAAGTCAGCGCAAAGTTTGCCAGCCCCGAAGACACCATCCTATCCAAACTGGAATGGTATCGCCTGGGCGGCGAAGTTTCGGACCGCCAGTGGCGCGACGTTCTCGGCGTACTGAAAACCCGCGCCGGCGAACTCGATCTTGACTACCTGCGGAAGTGGGCCGACGAACTCAAGATAGGCGACCTGCTGGAACGCATTCTAAAGGAAGTGGAGTAACGCCATGCCAGAACAGTTTTTGTACGAACAACTCGATACGCTCTCCCAGTGGGGCAGTATCAAAAGAGAAGTCCCCGATAGCGTGGCGCAGAACCTGAATCCAAAATACGAACTGCGACCTTATCAAGTGGACGCCTTTGCCCGCTTTTTTCACTGCTACAAAAACGACTTCCCCAAGAAAGCCTATCCTTTGCACTTCCTGTTCAACATGGCAACCGGCAGCGGCAAGACGCTCATTATGGCGGGGCTGATTCTCTATCTTTACGAGCAGGGCTATCGCAACTTCCTTTTCTTTGTCAACTCCACCAACATCATCGAGAAAACAAAAGACAATTTTCTCAACCCTGCCAGCATCAAGTACCTGTTCAATCAGGACATTCACATTGCCAACCGCCGCGTGCGCGTGACACCTGTCGAGAACTTTGAAGCGGTCAACCCCAGCGACATCAACATCTGCTTCACCACGATTCAAAAACTCCACTCCGACCTGACCAACGAGAAGGAAAACACCATCACCTTTGAAGACTTCCGTAAGCATAAGGTCATCTTGATTGCCGACGAAGCCCATCACATGAACGTCAAGACCAAAGCCCAGGACGAACTGTTCGAGAGTTGGGAGAACACCGTCGATCGCATCTCTACGCAGAATGAAGACAACCTGCTGCTGGAGTTTACCGCTACCCACGATTACGCAACGCCCGCGATGGTGGAGAAATACCGCAACAAGGTCATCATACGCTATGACCTGCTCCAATTCCGCAACGACCGTTTTTCAAAGGATGTCGTTATCGTTCAATCGGACTTTGACCAGAGGGAGCGTATACTGCAAGCTCTTATCTTGAGCCAATACAAGCAGGAAGTGGCGGCGAAATACCGCATCAATCTCAAGCCAGTGATTTTGTTCAAAGCCCAGCGAACCATCGCGCAATCACGGGAAAACAAAGTCGAATTTCATAAACTCATTGATGATCTTACGGCAAAGCATATCGCCCGCATCCGCAAGTCGAACATCCCGCTTGTACAGCGCGCCTTTCTATTCTTCGATGAGCACCGCATCAGCGACGACCAACTAGTTGAACGGCTAAAGCGGGAATTTCACCCTGATTTTTGTCTGTCGGTGAACGATGAGAGAGAAAAAGAGGACTATCAAATTCTTATCAATACACTGGAAGATAAGAACAATCACATTCGCGCCATCTTCGCCGTACAAAAACTCAATGAGGGCTGGGATGTGCTGAACCTGTTCGATATTGTCCGTTGCTATGAAACCCGAGATTCGGGCAAAGGCAAAATCGGCGCAACGACGATGTCCGAAGCGCAACTCATCGGACGCGGGGCACGTTATTTCCCGTTTGTTCTGCCAGAGAGCAATGATCGATTCCGCCGTAAATTCGACGGCGACCTTGAACAGGAACTGCGCATGCTGGAAGAATTGCACTATCACAGCATCAACGATTCGCGCTACATTGCCGAAATCCGTCAAGCACTTATCGAGCAAGGCATGATGGACGAGCACGAAGTAACCCGCGAACTAAAACTGAAAGACTCGTTCAAGAAAACGGAGTTTTACAAGTATGGGATTGTCTGGCGCAATGACCGGCGTCCCAAGGATTATCAGCGCATCCACTCCTTTGCTGATTTGGGCGTGAAGAAACGAAACTACACCCATTTTATCGCCACAGGCCACGGCGGCGCGACTTTCGTGCTGGGAAACGGGGAAAAGGGTTTAGTGTTGAATGATGAAACCCGTCAAGACGTGAAGGTACGGGATATTGAGCGTAACATTGTGCAATCTGCCGTTGTGCGCAATCCATTTTTCACCTTCGCAACGCTCAAACGCTATTTCCCTTATCTTGCTTCCATGCGCGAGTTTATCGCATCGGACGATTATCTCGGTGGACTGGAGATTACCTTTCAGGGCGATGTGTACAGGCTGGGCGACAACCGCCCTGAAAAACTAGCTGCCATGTCAGGCTTGTTGAGTCAAATTGAATCAGAAATTCGCGCCAACGTCACTGATTACGAAGGTACACGAGACTTTAGGCGCGATTGGGTGCATGAAGTCTTCAAAGATAAAGTTTTGAAATTCGACGCCAAGAATCCCCGCGCCGCAGACGACGCACAGTTTGAGCATTTCGTCTCCGCCAAAGACTGGTTTGCTTTCAACACCGTCTACGGCACAGGCGAAGAAAAAGCCTTTGTGCGGATGCTGGACAGACAAATGCAGAAGCTCCTGGCGCAATACGAGCAAATCTATCTCCTACGCAATGAAGGATATTTTGCTATCTATAACTTTAAGGATGGTCAACGCTTCCAACCAGATTTTGTATTATTCCTGCGCGAGAAAGGCAAATTGCTCATTTACCAACTTTTCATCGAGCCAAAAGGGAAATATCTCCAAGATAATGACCGCTGGAAAGAGACATTTCTAAATGAAATCACTAAGGAATTCGTCGGTAAACCGCTGACGTTTGAAGACAAGAAATACCGCTTGATTGGCGTACCGTTCTACAACAACGAAGACGAAAACCAATTCAGAGCAAGTCTTGCGTCAGTGCTGAACTAAGGCAGAAGGCTACATAACAACGGGTTGCTGCCGATGGTGCTCGTAGGTGCGCCCTGCTGGGTGCACACAAATAGAGCACGTCATCGCATCGCCACGACGTGCTCTATTATATCGGGCAAGCCAGACTCGAACTGGCGACCCCAAGTCCCCCAGACTTGTACGCTAACCACCTGCGCTATTGCCCGGAATGCTGTTTGAAAGCCTAAGTAACGTAGCACAGTGGGCGCGCCGTTGTCAATGCGACGCAGGGACGGCGCCACGACGCGAAGCATCGGGTGCCTCCGGACGTCTGCAGCTCATAGGCAGCCGAAGCGTTCGTCTCCGGGGTGTGGGTCGATGCCGGGGCGTGTCAGTGCGAAGTCGTACTTGACGGGATCGTCGGGTGCGTAGAGGCGAAACGCTTCGGTGATCTGGAGGGCGGTTCGTAGGTTGATGTGGGGTGCAGAAGCACTGGATCCGCTCCATGCGGTGTCTTTGCACACATCGATGACGGAGGTGGGCCCGCCCGTAGTGGCTGCCCTACCTGTTTCGCCAGCCTCACGTGCAGCGCCTGCGGTGCTTGCCTCGGCTGTCCCACTTGCCCCGCCTCCGACGCCTGCCGCGCCTGCGGCGCCTACATCGCCTACTTTGGTTGCCCTGCCTGCCCCTCCTACGGCAGCCCTTTCTCTCCGCCCTGGCAGAAAATGCAGTCGTTCGGCGCAGGTGCGCGCCATGTGCACATCCATCGGCACCAGGAGCCGCGAAGGATCAACAGAAGACCATGGGCCTGGGTCGATTTCGTCGTGGCGGATCATCCAGCGAAAAAAGAGAAATAAACGCTTAGAGGCTGAGCCGTCGGCTGGGTCCGGCAGCAGATTCTTGCGCAAGCCGGATGGCGTCACCTCATTCGCAAACCGCCGCAGCGTGCGTACAAATGCCGACGCCGCCTCCAGCATCGGAGCTCCATGCGCGCGCCATTTATCACCTTGCAAGAAAACCGATTCGAGGCTGCCATACTCGAGCAATGCTTTCCGGATTGCCCCCATGAGCGCAATCATGTCGTTCGGAAAACAGAAGCGGTACTGAAAGGAGCCCCACTGGCGCTCTATGTCGCGCTGATCCATCGTGCGCAGGGCATCTGCGGGCCGTGTTCCCAGGGGTTCGAGGGCCGTTTCGCACGCGCGCAGGATGAGATGCACGGAACCGAAGGCGAGGGTTGAACACACGAGGCCTGCTACCTCGATGTCTTCGGGCGCCGAATAGCGCCGCACGACGGCGAGCGGATCGAGTTCGAGCCGCTCGATGCGGTTGCATACGCTGTAGATTTCTTCGAGAAAACAGGCGATCTCGGGGCTATAGGCGACCGGCGGGCTGTCAGTAAGAGCCGCGCCTTTTACTTTATTGTAGGCGACCGGCGGGCTGCCACCGGGGGCCGCGCCGTTTTCTTTGCTGTAGGCGACAGGCGGGCCGCCACCGGGGGCCGCGCTCGACATTCCGCTGCCGGGAGCCGCACCCGGGACTTCGTTTCTGGGAGCCACGCCCGACATTTCGCCACCGGCAGCCCCGCCCTTCCCTTCTTCGCGGCTCTCGCTGCCCTCTTCAACCGAAAAGCTGTCCTTGGATGATTTCATTGCCCGATCTGGGATTCCAACTCGCTGATGCGCGCGCGAAGTTCGTTGTCGGTCGGATTGAGCGCCTTTGCCTGAGTGAGGTAGCGGAGGGCCTTATCCCTGTTTATGGTATCGCTCTTGTCCGATTGGCGGTTGTAGCGATTGAGATAGATCGAAGCGAGCGACACGAGCGCTTCCACGTTGTCCGCCCTTTCGACGAGCGCATTCTTGAGCTGGTCGATGGCTATATCCTCGTCATTTTGAAGAGAAGCCGACATATAATAAAGAAAAGATTTCAACTCTTTCGAGAATGGCGCGGCGATGAATTTCACGACCATGTCGAGCATCGCAGAATTTGTGCTTCCGCCCTGATTCACACCAAGCGCGGAGAGTGCAATACCGAGCCCTGTAGGCGCATCGCTCGCCGGCGCAGCCGATGCCAACCCACCGCCGGTCGCCATAGCCAGGCTGCGTAAGTACGCCTCCACGGCCTTTTCGGATGTCGGCTCCTGCGCGTACCAGCTCGAGGAAAATTGCACCGCTGCTTGTACATCGCCGGACTTTCGCAGAATAGTGGCCACCATCTCTTTGTCGAGGGCGGCGCTTCCCGCTTGCTGCAGGTAATTCGCCGCCGAAAGCCAATCCTGCCGACGATAGCTCTCGCTCACGAGAAATTGGAAGCCCACATTTCGTGCCCAGGTCCTCTGTGCCTGTTCGAGGGGAGTGGAATATGCATTATGCCCCTTCGTCAGATCGAGCACCACGTTTGCCAGATCGACGGCTTCCATGTGCCGAGTCTGATCGTCGGACTCTTGCAGAACCAGAATGAGCTGAGCGATTGCCACAGGATCTTTGGGGAACAAACGCACCGCGGAACGAGCAAAACGCTCGGCATCGGACTGTCGAGCATACTCGAGCGCATACTGGCTTTTCAGCACGAGCCAAGTCAGGTCCTGAGAGGCTGTTTTTGAGGCGCTCTCAAGATACCGCGCGGCAGCCGGGTAGTCGCGCCGCTGCATCGCGGCTGCCGCAAGCGGAACAAGCACATCGACGCGGGACGGCTCATCCTTGAGCGCGCCGGCAAGCCACGGTTCCGCGTCGAGCACGTTGTTGAGGCTATAGAGGCTCATCCCATACAAAGCTTTGAATTCAGCGCTCAGGCCGGCCTGGGCTACGATCGGGTCGAGCGCTTTTTTCGCATCCTCCGGCTTTTTCAGGGCGAGCAATGACCGCGCGAGGCTACAGGCAGTCTTTTGGCACTGGGGATCGAGCTCGAGCGCCTTTTGAAACTGTTTCGCTGCCTCGTCGTACTGTTGCGACTCTAACGCCATCTGCCCTCGGATGAGCATGGGGACAACCGAGGTGCCGCCCAAGGCCTCAAACCGTAACACGGCTGCAAGTGCTTGCTCCCGTGTCTCGTTCTTCGAGGTTCGAAAGAAGGCCAGGGATGTGACGAACTCGGACATTGTCGAGTAGGTGCTGTTTTGAAAAACCCGAGGGATATTTCCCGACAAGGCGTCGATAAGCCCAGCCAAACATGTGATATATTCTGTGGTGGCGCCCTGTGCTCCCGAAGGCACCTCAATGCGTACGTTCTTTGGGCCATAGACGGCAAGGCTGATGCCACGCGCGATGACATCGAGCACGGCTTTATCGGGATCCGAGAGATATGGCGAGGCGGCGATTTGAGCCTGCGCCTGGGCTATCGATTGGGGTGTGGCCTTCATTATCAGCGCTTCGAGCTCCGAGGATTCGCTTGTTATTTTTTTGAGGTGTTCGTCGTCGAGCTTCGGTAAGGTTTGTTGGGCGGAGACGATACCGGGCACAACAAAGGCCTGTATTCCCGCCATGACGGCGCTTAGGAGAAGGATATCGAAAATTCTCACCAAAAACCTGCATCGTATCTTCATGTTCAATTGTTTATAGTAGTGCAAATGGGCAAAGGTTACAAGGAAATATCGATGCTTGCCCTAAAAAAACACTGCATGGTAAGGTAATAGAATGGGGAAGCCGCAGAAAGCAAGAGGTGCAGCATTTTTTCTTTCGTCCATTCTGATTGTGCTTGTGCTGGCTGCATGCAGCGACGATATTTCTGTGCCTTTCTTTCTAGGAGCACAAGAGTTCTCGGTCTCCGACAAAGCCCAGAGAAAGGCCCTTCGCGACGCGCTCGAAGTGCTTCAGTCTCCTCAACTGAAAAAGAGTGGTTACTATCCTGAACAGAGGATGCTTGCAGCGAGGCGAATCAGCAGCCTTCTCATCGAAGACGGTCAAAAAGCCGGTGCGGCAAGGTTTCTCTCTGCTCTCGCCGATGAACACGATGCCTACGAGACGTGGTACTTGTTCGCCGCAGCCGCAGTGTACGAATCGATGGGCAGCGGCCCCATTGCGCAGTTGTTCTACGAGCGCATCGTCAATACCCTTCCGGATATGACGATAGAGGGACAATCGATCCACCGCACTTGTCTGACGAAGCTCCTCCAAAGCGACAACCGGCCAGAAAAAAAGGTCGCATGGTATCGCGAGTTCATCCGTCGCTTTCCCGATGCGGACGAAATCGGGGCCTTCCACTTTTTGCTCGCCAAAGAATACGAAAAGCTCGGCCTCTGGTCCCAGGCAATAGAGGAATATCGTCGATTTTTACCCTACTCCGAGATCACCATCCCCGGATATCCAGATGCACACGACTATGCCCGGAAAATCGTGGAATTCAACGATAGCCCTAAAGACTGGACATACGCCGATCTCGACGAGCTTGTAGACAACATCCGCAAGGCCATCGCCGCCAGTTCCCCAAAAGCACTCCAAAAATACATGTCGAAGGCGGGCTTTTTCGCCATGTCCTGGTATAAAGAAGGGGGAGAAGAGTCTAACTCCAACGTGCTTTTCAATTTCAGTCATTTTATGACCCGAGGTCCGATCTACGTCGCACCGTCGCTCGATCGGTCCTACAACGATTCGGAAGCCTTCCTCCGCACTTCTGGATGGACAGGCTATATACCTCTCTGGTATCTCTACTTCCGGAGAGTCGACTTCCCGGCCGATCCCAAGGTTCATGGCAATTGGGAGTGGGCCGGCATCTACTTTGGAGAAAAATTACAATGACGAAACTTCGAAACGCTGCACTTCTGATTTCTCTGTGTACCGCCCTCTCGCTTGTATCGGCAAGGGAGGTTGAGGACGCAATCTCGCTCTCCGCAGTGAGCCAGGAAGTCACTGGTTCTTCGGTTCTGCCCGAGGTGAGTACGGGTGGAAGCGAGGCAACGATTCCTAGCCCCGAAGTACTTCCGGACACGGCGCCCGAAGAATATCCCCCGGCGCCAAAAGAAAATCTCCCGACGCCCGATCTGAGCCGGCTCCAGCCCGAGGCACTGAGTCTCGAGGATCAAGCCAAAAATCGCAGCTACGATATCCCCATGCCCTGGGGACACGAGCTCTTCGAACAATATCGGCAATACTACCTGAGCGACGAGGGGCGTAAGATTCTTCTCGCCACGATGCAGCGGGCTGCGCCTTTTATGGACTATATTCAATCCAAAGTGACCGAATACGGCGTGCCCCAGGAGTTGGCCTATCTGCCCGTCATCGAGTCGTCCTTTTCGCCCTTTGCGGTTTCGAGAAGCGGGGCGATGGGCATCTGGCAATTCATGCGGAACTCTATCGGCGGCTACGGTATAAGCATTACCGACTGGGTGGATGAGCGGCGCGATTTTATGAAGAGCACCGATGCAGCGCTCAAGAAGCTCATCGACAATTACAATGATCTGAAGGACTGGCCGCTCGCAATTGCCGCATACAATGCAGGGCTCGGTGCGGTACGACGCGCCGTCAACGCCATGGGAGGAGACACTGACTTTTGGAGGATATACGAAAAGAGGCTCGTTTCGAAGCAGGCAATGGACTACGTGCCGAAATTTCTTGCGGTGGCCTCGATTCTGCGCTACCCGGAGCTCTATGGTTTTGAATTGCCCTCGTCGTCTGTCAAATGGGAAACCATCTCGCTCGACCAGCAAGTGGACATTAAGCTCCTCGCAGAAAAAGCGGAAATTCCGCTCGACACGCTGAAGCTCGGCAACGCCGAATTGCACTATACCATTACACCGCCAGAAAATAGCCACCTCTTAAAAATTCCGGCAGATAAATCCGAACAAGTCAAGGCGATCCTCTCCGACCCAAACGCTCCGCTCGTGCACTATGAAATCTACAAAGTAAAGGCAGGCGATACGCTCACCGCCGTTTCGAAGCGTTACGGCATCTCTATCTCGATGATTGCCAAAGTAAATCCCGGTCTCGATCCAGACCGCCTCAAGATCGGCCAGATCCTCATGATTCCTCTTTCGCTGCAGCCGCTCCAGAGCTCGAGCAGCGTCCGAACCTTGACGTACACTGTACAAAAAGGCGACACGCTCTATGGCCTGGCGCGACGCTACGGCACCACAGCCCAGACGCTGGCGAATCTCAATGGCATCAGCCTGAATTCGATTTTGAGGATCGGACAGAAACTGAAGGTCCCTACCGCGCCGTAATTGCGCGGTACTCCCTGCGGGAACATCGTGTGCCGATCATCCCCGCATTCGGACACCACGCTGCAGTTCCATGCCGCGCGTACAGCCTCTCAGGGCATCATCGCGAGCGTCGCAAACACTTTCGCATCGCCGATGATGTTCGCGATATCGGCACTTTCGTTCGGCTGATGGGCATTCTCGTGCATTTTGGACCACACGACGCAGTCGAATCCGGCCTTGCGCAGATACGCGCCCACCGTGCCGCCACCGATGCCGATCGGTTTTGCCTCCACGCCGTACACCTGACGGATCGCCTCGGTAAGCAAGCCGACTATTGGCGCATTCGCAGGTGTCGCCCTCGATTCGGTCGACTGAAGGACGTCGAGCTGAATCTTTACATTGTACTCCGCCTCGATGGCGCGCGCCTGCCTGGAGACTTCCTCGAGGGCGGCGGCCACCGGATAGACTGGCAGAATGCGCATATCGACATAGAACACGTCCTCGCCCGGGATGGTGTTCACGTTGGGCACGTTCGCCTCTTTTTTGGTGGGGTTGATCGTACTCCGATCCGGGCTGAACAGGGGATCGCGTGCGGTGAAGGTGGATTTTTCGAGCCGATGAATGCGCAGAGCAAGGTCGCTCGCGGCAAGAAATGCGTTGGCGCCTTTATCGGGCATCGCCGCGTGGGTCTGCTTGCCCTTTGTCGTCACCTTAAGCCAGCAGATATTCTTTTCCGCCACCTCGATTTCGGTCCCATCGGCCGAGCCGCCGTCCGGGATGAGGATAATGTCGTCTTTGCCGAAGAGGTTGTAATGCTCGAGCAGGTACTGTATGCCGAACATGGATCCGACTTCCTCGTCCGCGATAAAGAGAAGCTTTATCGTGCGCTCCGGAACGACGCCGAGCTTGAGAAACGCAAGGGCCGCAAACACTGATGAGACGAGCCCCTGCTGGTTGTCCTCGACGCCCCGGCCATAGACCTTGCCGTTCTTCACGACGACCTTCCACGGGTCGGTTTCCCAAAGCCGACGCTCTCCTTCCGGCACCACATCGAGATGCGACATGATCCAGATCGGACTGTCCAGCCGTTTGCCAGGAATAGTCGCCACCATGTTCGGGCGAATTTGGGAGGGAACTCGAGGGTCCGGCGCATCGTAGTGCACAATATCCGTCAAGCCCTGCCTCTTGAGCCAGGCTTCAAGCGCCGCTGCCTTCTCGATCTCCCCGATCCCGCCCGACTCCGGAGCAAGTGCAGGATACGAGGAGAGAAGCGTCTCGAGCTCGATGACACCCTGTTCCTGCGAGTCCAGAAATTGTTGTATCTGCGAGAGTAATGTCATTGTCTTTCCCTTTCGTGCGCAAAATGCTGTGCATAGACACGCCACGACGTGGCGATGATACTCGAAAGATCGGAATATTTCGCTTCCCAGCCGAGCAGCTTTTGAGCCGTTGCACTCGAGGCGATGAGCTTTGCAGGGTCTCCTGGTCTGCGCCCCGTCATCACTGCAGGAATGGGGCGGCCGGTGATCCTCCGCGCCGCGTCGAGGATTTCGAGCACAGAGAGCCCACGCTCGGAGCCTAAATTGACGGCAAAGCTTCTCGGCTCCTTCACAAGGTGCATCAATGCCGCATAATGTGCCTCGGCGAGGTCGGTCACATGGATATAGTCGCGTACGCCGGACCCATCGGGTGTGGGATAGTCGGTGCCGAACACCTCGAGATGCGGCCTTAAGCCCACCGCCACCTCCATGATGACGGGCACCAGGTTCGCTGGATTTCTCTCGAGCCCTTTCACCCTGCCATCCGGGTCGTATCCCGCCGCATTGAAGTAGCGCAGCGCCGCAAACTTGAGCCCCTTGAGCCTATCGTACCACTCGAGACAGCGCTCGATCTCAAGCTTGGTAAAGCCGTAAAAATTGGTGGGCTCTTTCGGATGCGCTTCGTCGATCGGCAGATATTTCGGCTCGCCATAGATCGCCGCCGACGACGAAAACACAAGCCGCGGAATCTTCGCTTCGCACGCGGCATTGAGAATGTTGATCGTGCCCGTCAGATTCTGAATGGCGTATTTCTCGGGGTGGATCATGGATTCCCCTGCAGCCTTGGCCGCAGCAAGGTGCACCACTGCGTCATAGCCTCTCTGCATGATCGCCACCATCGCTCGATAGTTGAGAATGTCCTCTTCGAAGAAGCCGCAATCTAAAAATAGATTTTCTTTCGTGCCCGTAGAGAGATTGTCGAACACATCGACCTTGAGGCCTCGGTCCGCAAAGAATCGCACCACATGGCTACCGATATATCCGGCGCCGCCGACGACGAGCACACGCATGCAGGTACCCCTCCAGAACGTCACAATGCACTGATTGAATCGTTGCTACTGTATCGCAGAGAGCATGCGAATGCAACAATCGCCAGAGGACACCACTCGTGCCATGGAGAAAAAAAAAGAAGCCACCTCATGCTGAGGTGGCCCAAGTGCCGCCGACCAGAATCGAACTGGTGACACATGGATTTTCAGTCCATTGCTCTACCAACTGAGCTACAGCGGCATGCGGTAGTCAAAAAAATGGGCGGTGCAAGAGTCGAACTTGCGACCCCCAGCGTGTCATACTGGTGCTCTAACCAACTGAGCTAACCGCCCATATCGACCGCAGATACCAGAAAGCTTATATCAGACAGGCACAGAACATGTCAAGCGACCCCTACAATAAAGCATTGTGCGCAAGAATTGCTTTTTGATGGATTTCTATATACAATAGAGAATATTAATGGAGGAGCACATGCATACTATATTGCGCCGTTATACACGCGTGGCCTTCGCAGCGCTCTTTATGATGGTGGGGGTCTCTGTGTTTGCGTTCACGTTCATGCCGATGTCCGTCTCGATTTCGCCAAGCGGCGCTCAAAGCGTTGCCAGTTTCCGTCTGACCAACGATTCCTCTCAGCAAATTGCCATTTCGATCAAGGCCATGACGCGCTCGATCGATGAGAACGGGAATGAAATAAACGAGCCGGCCGATAAGGATTTTACGATATTCCCAACCAGGGTCGTCGTCCAACCCAACTCCTTCCAAAATATAAAAGTGCAGTATAAAGGCACCACGAAGCTCACCAAGGAAATGGCGTATCGCATCATCGCGGAGCAGGTCCCCATCGATTTCGCCCAAACCCAGAGCTCGGGCGTAAAAGTGCTGTTCAGATATATTGCGGCGCTCTATGTGGCTCCCCCCAATGTCAAAGAGATGGTCTCTGTATCGAAGGTCGAATATGGCGAACAGGAAGGAAAGCATGGGTTTTGGGTGACCGTCACGAACAGCGGCACCCGCCACGCGCTCATCAACGACCCCGTATTGAAGATCAGTGGGGGCTCTATAGGATCGGTCACGCTTACCGGCGACCAGGTAATAGCCCTGCAGGGGCAGAATCTGCTCCCTGGCAACGTGCGACGCTTCTTCATTCCTTACGAAAGCGCAAGCCCGAATGCAAGCTACATGGGCACACTGTCGGCAACGATCGAATAAACTTTTTAAGCGTCCGTATTCTAAAAGTCGATATAAAAATGTGATGGAGGCAGTAATTGTCCATGGCTACGAAGAATATCCCCTTGTTTGTTTTGCTTTTTGTCCTCGTGGGGATAAGCCTGCTTTTCGGCCAAAACTCCGACCTCGAGAGAATGCAGAACCAGCTTCCCGATATGCCGATTGCCCATGATACGATAACGCCGGAACTCACCATCAGCTTTTTGCTGACCATAAACGACAAGACAATAGGAGAAATCGAGGCCGGGGTATGGCACAACGAGGCAATCATCCAAAAGACGCTCGCAGCGTCCATCCTCATCGACTACCTCCGCCCCGACGTCTATTCGATTATTTTCGACACCCTGTTCAAAAACCTTTCATGGCTCAGCGCCGAAGATTTCGCCATGGCCGGCATGACCTTTGTTTTCGACTCTTCTGCGCTCACGATCAGCATCACCATACCTCCCGAGTATGCACCGGTTATCGACATCGACTTTGTGCCCGAACAGGTTCCGAATTACAAGCCCATCCTCAGACCCGCGCCTTTTGCCGGGTTCATTCAAGACGAAACGAATCTACAGGTGTCGACGACGTCCGGTAGTAGCCTCTTGTTCTCGACAAGGCTCTATTCCGTCCTCAATATTCTGGGCACGCACCTCTTCTCCTCTGGATACGTCTCGCTTTCAGAGACGACACAGACATACTATGTTGACAGCCTGTATGCCCTCTGGGAGAACAATGCCCAACAATTGCATATTTCACTGGGCATGATCATCATACCGGGCACGGGGTTTCAGTCGCAACCCCAACTCTACGCCATTTCGCTCTCGAGCATCGAGAATCACCGCTATATTGTACGCCAGGGCCTTATCGATGACAGCACCGAGTTCACCATCCACAAGCTCGCGAAAGTAAGCATCGAGGTGAACGGCCGCCCAATTCGGCAAGTGCTGCTGGCGCCGGGGAATTATCGTATTCTCGACCTGCCTTTCACCACAGGCCTCAATGAGTTCGTCCTGCGCATCGAGGAAACCGACGGCAACGTGCTGGTCTTCCGCCGCCTCATACCACGCGACAACGATATCTTGCAGATGGGAACTTCGGAATTTGCGCTCTCCGCGGGAGCTTCTACCACTCGTTGGGATGAGTTCTTCGCGTCGGGGTATTATCTCCATGGTTTTTCACCGACATTTTCTGGCGGCCTTAATCTTCAAACCGACAGGCGCTCCGCTATGGCTGGTCTTACAGGGACTCTTGCCCTACCGATCGGCAACGTGAACGGTTCGATTTCTCTCGTGGGCCGCTGGGATGGTTGGGGAGAGATGTTCGCGTCGGCGGCATCCATCAGCTATCTCTTTTCAAGACCAGAAAAAGACTCTATCCCGTCGCTAGGAATCCATGCGAGCTACCGTGGATATGGTTTCTCGGCGCCGAACATCTCAGCGCCGACTGGCCCGGCACCTGACGCCTACTTTACGCTCTCGGCCAATCTCTATGCAAGGATTTTTTCGCGCACAGGCGTGAGCCTCGGCTATTCCTACACGCTTTCCGAAAGCTCACGCCCGAGCATGACCCATGGAGTGCGGGCATCAATCAGCCAGAGCATTAGAACCGGTGGGAACCTCAGTCTTTCCGGGCAGTACTCCGTCCCCGTATCGGGAACACCCACGTTCTCGGCACTTCTGGCCTTCAGCATCATACCAAAGGATAGCTACCAGCGATCGCTTAATTATCTACAAACCTCCTCGGGAGACACGAGCCTTACCATCCTTGAAAAAACCCCCATATCGGGAAGTCTCTACGATGTAAACCTCAACGCGAACAATCTTTTGCCGGGCTCAAAAGACGACAGTTCCGTCTCTTTAGGAATCCGCAACAATTCGGACTTATTCGATGCCGCTTTGAACGGCACGCTCGGCTATTCGACCAGCACGAACAGCTATTATGCAAACGGATATCTGCAGTTGAGGGCCACCATGGCTTTCGTCGGAAGCCATATCGGATTTACACGACAAATCCCCGACTCCTTTCTGCTGATCAGCGCCCCTACGATAAAGGACGATGACGTCGTATTTTCGTACAAGGTGAACAACGGAGCTCAGTACCTTGCGAAGCGCGGGCAAAACATCGTCATACCGCTGACAAATCATACGACGGCCGTCATCTCCAACGACCTTGTGGGCGGCGCCTCTCTCAATCTCACTCCCCGCTCTCCGTTTGTGGTCGCTTCACCATCATATCGCAGCGGCATTCTCTTCCGAGGCGACGTGATCCGACGGTACATGCTCTTTGGTCGCCTCGTCGACCAGAACGGCACACCGATCGCATATCTGCCGGGCGATGTGTACGATATTGGCGGTTCGTTGGTAACGTCGACATTCACCGACGAAACGGGAAGATTCGACATCTACGACATTCTTCCGGGAATGTATAGAATCGAGTGGCCCGAGGGCTATGGGACGACCCAATTCGAACTGCCCGAAACAGAAGAGGATAGTATCGACCTTGGAGATACCGTGATACCTCTGGAAGCGGAATAGCAGTATACTGGAGTAAGTGCCTATGAAAAGAATTGTGTTCCTTGTCTGCATGGGTGCGATGCTCATTTCCTCGGTGAGTGCACAGTGGTGGCTCTCGTCATTGTCGCTGGACACAATGGTCAGCCCGAGTCCGGTCACCTATGATCCATACTTCGGAAACGACACCACAGGCCCGCAATTTACCTTTACCGTGCGCATTAAGAAATCCCCACGGACCACGGTCAATTTCTGTGCGGTGATCGACGGCTCGCCGTCTCCAAGTTCGCGGCTCTTAACTTCATCCTCAAACAGCCTGACGGTTAACTTTTACCAAGACTCAAACTACACCAAAGAGATAAAGAGCAGCGCAGATTATACGTCCTCCACGATCGTTGTAGGCTCGTTCCCCGCATTTACAAGTACCCTGACAAAAACATATACCGTCTATCCACGTCTCGACAAAGGCCAGAGCGCACCGTGGGGCACCTATACAGGTAATTTTACTGTAAAGCTCTATGACTACTCCCTCCCAAACAGCTCCTATCTGGAGGACACAGCGAGCTTTACGTACACCGCAATCGTCGCCCAGACAGTGGAAGTGAGGGTTGGGCCTTCGAGCGGGTCCTTCGACACAGGCGTGAATCTCTACAATCTCGATCTCGGCGAAATCTCGAAGGGTGCGAGCGCAAGCTTTGGAATATTCGTGAAGGGGACAACGGGATATACCCTGACTATGAACGTAGCGTCGGGAGGCTATCTCACCTCCGATACGACAAACGACAAGATCCAATACTCATTGACCATCGACGGCAAGAGCTACAGCCTCGGCCCCGTCGTGACGATCGATGTTCAAACTGCGAGGGCACTCTACAGCAAAGTATTGCTGGGAACGATCACCATCCCCCCTGAGCAGAATGTCGAGGCAGGTCAGTATTCCGACACCATCAGCTTCTCGGTGACGGCCAATTAGAGCAGCCCTCGGCATGAACCTGCCGGCCTGCGTGGGGCCCTGTCAGGAGTTCTGCCCTAAGGCACTGCGTGAGAGCCCCCAGGGCCCTGCCTGGGGCGCGTTTTTCGGTCTTGACATAATTCTCTTTGTGTCATACATCATGTAAATCGGTTTAACTATGAATATCCCTCGCAGTTGTGGAGTACTCCTTCATCCGCTATCCTTTGGGGGCCCCTGGCCATGCGGGACCTTGGCAGAGGAGGCGCGCGCATTCGTCGATTTCTGTGCGAGTGCAGGCATCGGCTGGTGGCAGGTTCTCCCCCTCGGCCCTTCAGCCTACGGTGACTCGCCCTATCAGAGTCCCTCGGCCTTTGCCGGAAACCCCTACCTCATCGATCCTCGGCCACTCGTGGAGCGTGGACTACTTAGCCCCAAAGAACTCGAATCGTATTACGTCGATTCTTCGGCGGGGGCAACAGGCATCGATTATGGCCGGCTCTTCGTCATGAACAGCGCGCTTCTAGACAGAGCATGGCGGCGCTTCAAGGCACAACCACAGCTCCAGACCGAATTCGAACTGTTCTGCAGCACCCATGCAGGCTGGCTCGACGATTATGCGCTCTTCGCTGCAATCAAGGAAACCGAGCACGGCCATGCGTGGAATACATGGCCTTCAGCACTCAGGCTCAGAGAGCCCAAGGCCCTCGTACGATTTGCACAGGAACGGGCAGATATTATCGGGCGCATACAATTCTCGCAATTCTTGTTCTTTGCGCAGTGGCGGGCGCTCAGGGAATACGCGCATACGCACGGGCTGAAGATCATCGGCGACATTCCGATTTTTGCCGCGTACGACTCTGCCGACGTGTGGGCACACCCGGAACTCTTTCGACTCGACGACAAGGGAACACCGACCCATGTGGCGGGAGTGCCGCCCGACTATTTCACCGCAACCGGCCAGCTCTGGGGAAATCCACTCTACAACTGGCCCGTCCACGAAGAACAGGGCTATGCATGGTGGATCGAGCGCGTTCGCCACGCTCTCCAGCTCGTCGATGCGCTCAGAATCGACCACTTCCGCGGCTTTGAAGCGTATTGGGCGGTTCCATCCGGAGAGCAGACCGCCGAACATGGCCGTTGGGAGAAAGGACCGAGTTACCGTCTCTTCAATGCACTGAAAGAAGCCCTGGGGGAGCTGCCCATTATCGCGGAGGACCTCGGCTTCATCACCCCTGAGGTGACCGAGCTGCGCGACAGCCTGGGCTTTCCTGGTATGCGGATTCTTCAGTTTGCCTTCGAGCCGGAGGAAGACAACCAGGATTATCCCCACAATTATCCCCGGCACTGCATCGCTTACACCGGCACGCACGACAACGATACTGCCATGGGATGGCTTTCGCACGCCTCCGAGCCCGCCAAAAGGCGCGCGCTCGCCTACATGCGCGCGAAAGGCAAGACTTTTTCCTGGGATCTCATACGCACTGTATGGGCGAGCCCCGCAATGCTTGCCGTAGCTCCCATGCAGGATTTCCTCGGTCTCGGCTCGGAGGCTCGCATGAACTTTCCGGGGACCACCGCAGGCTGGTGGCGCTGGCGCATGAATCACGACAGCCTAACCCCGACGCTCGGCCGCAAGATACTGCGGCTCTCGAAGATCTATTTTAGAGAAAACACGCGCGAATAGAAGCAAGGACCGGGGCTTTGTACTTCACACTAAAATAAAAAGCCCCACATACATACCATATTGAGCCGCCCCAGGATCGAACTGGGGACCCACGCCTTAAAAGGGCGTTGCTCTGCCAACTGAGCTAGCGGCCCACGCGTTTTGTCGCGGGTTGTAACACTAGCGGAAATGTCGGCAAATGTCAAGAATTCAGAATCGGATCGCTGCCTGTACGACAAAGCCGCCACGCCCTACGGTCTGATCTCCGACCGCGACAGGCTCAATGAACATGGCGGTATTTACGTCCACAAACCACAGCGTAAGCCCCGCCCCAAACGATACATAGCCCTGGTTATAGCCGACACGCAGGGCGAGAAACCTGAACAGTGTTATCTCGGTGCCTATGTGCAGCTTGGAGGGCACAGACTCGATATCGGAAAACAGCGATATGGGATCGTCGGCCTCGGCAAAAAATGTAGCCGACAGCGGATCGTCTTTGTTCAGCCTGAGCGATAGGCCTGCCGTGTAGACAGGCGAAACAGAATAATAGACAGAACCGCCCAAAGGAACCATGTAGCTGTTTGCGATCCTTTCTATGGTAGATTCACTCATTGCAAATTTGTCGGCCAGATCGCGCACCATAAAACCGAGCCCAAGAGGGCCGAAAGACAGGGTCGCCCCGGCATCGATGGAGAAGCCGAAACCTCCTATCACGCTGTTCTGATAGATAGGAGTGTAGATATCGGAGCCCGTCATGACGGCTTCGGCAAGAGGCTCAAATTCCCAGCCGCCGGACGAGGTCTCTATGCGATAGTAGCCCCGCACATTCGCGCCCACATCGAGTTCAAAGGCTCCGAAACGGATCGGCCACGCCATTCCCAGCACCGCATTCGTCTGGCTTTGTATTTCCAGCGTAGAATCCGACAGCCCGCCTCCGCCGACCACTGCATCCGTAATCGAGGTCAGACCGAGTCCCATGCCGTCCCCCGTCCAACCGAATCCGAAGTATTCTCCAGCGCCAAAGCCATTGTCGGCAATGATTCCATCGAGTATCGACACAGTCTCATCGTGGTTTTTCTGTCCGTTCAAGACAGCGAAAATATTATTGATATTGAGGGGGGTCGGCATTACATACATCCAGGTGGACGAATCTAAGAGCGTGAGCGATTTCTTGTTCGCAAGCCCCGCCGGATTTCCCCACAGCGCGCCATAGCCCTCGGCAAACACCAAGGACGAGCCGCCCATGCCCATCGAGCGCGCATCCTTCGGCAAAAGGTTGGACAGGCTGGATTGCGCAAAGAGCGAAAACGAACAGAGGGCAGTAAAGGTGACGAGGGCCACAAGCCGCAAGAGGCGCATGTTCAAGAAAATCCTCCGTATGTACGATATGTTCAATAACTACTGTATCGGAAACAATGCCCCACAATATTCGCACAAAGTTGCAAAAAGGCCGCCGACGCGCACGACGTCGGCGGCCTTCGTACCTTATATTCGTGCGCCCCGCTGAAGGGGGGCACCTTGCACCTGCTTGCTATCTGCCTAAGCGGATCGCAGCTTGGACGGAGATACCGCTTCTCCCCTTATCCCCGGGATAGGCTCCCAGCTCTTCGGTGAAGAAGGCGGCATCGATCTCCAGGAATGAGAGGTCAAGGCCCGCACCAAGGCTGTACCATCCTTTGTTGAGGCCCCCGCGGATGTTGAGGAAATTCAAGAGGCGGATCTGCGCGCCAGCGTGCAGGGAAGTGAAGAGATCTGCAAGAATATCGCTGCTGCTGAACAGCGCGATGGGATCATCCACCTCGGCGTACACGCTTGGCTCGATCTTCGAATTCTCAAAGAATCGCAGGCCCAAGCCTGCGGTGTAGCTCGGCGTGAGGGTGGCGGTCGTCGTGCCGGACAGCGGCAGGGCACTGATGTTGTTGTCGATGAGATTCTGCGCATTAAAAGAGCCGACCTTAAATTCCAGACCGAAATCGCGGGCGGTAAACCCGAGCATGACAGGCCCGATGCCGAAGACGAGCCCCGCATCGGCCGCAAAACCGTAGCCGCCGTACAATTTGAGGGTAGAGTAATCCACACTTTCATTCTGGAGGTAATCGTTGAGGATAGTGCTGAAGGGCCATCCCGCGGTCGGGTCAGACTGCATGCGGTAGAACACGCGGCCGTCTGCTCCTGCCTTGACCCACACAGGCCCAATGTCGAAGGGATATGCAAACCCTATGACGGCATTCGCTTGGGTAGCGCTGACCAGCTTCGAACCGAGGAGGGAGTCGCCGGAAACAACTTCGTCGGTTACGAGGGTAACGCCCACGGCAACGCCCTTCTTGCCGACCCAGCCGCCCCCCATCGAGGCGCCGGCACCTAGACCATGGTTGCTGACGATCCAGTCGCCGGCCCAGCCAGGGATTTCCGAATCGGCAGTTCCTTCGATTATCTGCTGTACTCGTCCCACATTCTCAGAGGTGGGAGCCAAATATGCCCAGGCACTGATGTCCGCAAGCGTGAGCGAGCTCGTTGTCCCCGCGAATCCCGCCGGGTTTCCGAAGAAGCTCGAGTACCCCTGACTGAATACGCGGAAGGCCCCGCCCATACCCATGGAGCGCGCATCCTTCGGCATGATCGCGGAAAATGTAATCGGGTCCACCTGCGCCGAGGCAGCCGCGAGGGTCGCTATCAACAATATGACTAGTATCGCTTTTCGTTTCATTTTCTTGCTCCTTTCATTCCAGGCCTTCTCAACTGTCGCCGCCGCTCAACTGTTCGAGCAAATCACCCATACCTGCCGCGGTAAAGAGCGTATAGAGCGTCGTACCCTCGACCGTCAGGGCATCCAGATCCGGTCCCGACTGGAAATAATCTTCAATAGTGGGTGAGTAGCTAGGATCGCCGCTATTCTCCTGGATATCCGCAACGAGGGCGGCAGCGGCGGCTCCTACTGAAGTATACGTGCCGGCGGGGTCGGAATTGCTGACGACCACCGAGAGCAGCGCAGACAGGGCAGCGTCCGCAACCACACTTTGATCGAGTGTGTTGCCATTCTCTTCGATACTATCGGCAAGAGCGTCGTAGTCGGACGTCAAAGTACCGAGATCGTCGATGATATCGGCCAGGTTGTCAGTGTCTGGCAGAAGGACGTCGATGAGGGCCGCGTAGTCGACTTCTTGACCTTCCTCCGGTATAGCCTCCCCTATTGATGTGTTGACATTATCTAAGATCTCATCGGCGCCGGAAGCAGCGAGTTCAATATTAAGAATGAGCGCCTGCGCAGCCTGCACATCGCTTGGCGCGGCAGTTGGATCGTCGACAGTCTCCTGCAGCGTCGCGAGCACGTCATCCATTGTCGCTTCATCGCTGATGACAGTCTCGATGAATAATTCATCCACATCACCAGTAGAAATGTCCGAGTCCTCAATAAGAAGCGTGGCAGCATCCGCGCTCTCAAGAGTTTCCAGGAGCTCCTGCCGGAGCTCCTCCAGATTCGGCTGCCCGAGATTGGCCTCTTTGAAAGCATTACTGATCAAAGCATCGCAGCCGCTGAAGAGCAATACGAAAATTGCCAACAGCGCCGCGTATGCGCCATATCTTCTTTGCATAGGAATCCTCCTTGTTTCTATCGAAAAAAATCACTGTACAATAATGATTATAGTACAGGATCGGCAAAAATCAAAGAAAATTTTGAATATTTCGGCATTTTGTGCTGTTTTAAGCGCGATCTGCCGGGCGTGCCGTCATTTCGACGTCCCCGCTCTTCGAGGCACCCTGAAGCACAATGTTGACGGCCCTACCGGGGAGAAGATCGCCATTCCTATTCCCGATAAGTTCTGCCTTGAGGTAATTTTCGGTCGTACCAATCACTCTCGGGGTGCCCGAAGATGCGCGTTCGACGACCATCTCGACTTCGCGGCCGAGCCAGCGCCCGATATAGGCAGCCTTGCCGCAGGCGGCCAGCGCAAGGAGACGCTCGACACGTGTTCCGGCGACGCGCTCGGGGACATGGGGCAGCATGGTGGCGGCGCGCGTGCCGGGCCTCGGACTGAAGGGAAAGGCATGAATCCATGCAAACTCGAGTTCGGACAGCAAGTCGATGGTGGTCTCGAACTCGGCGTCGGTCTCGCCGGGAAATCCCGCGATGATATCTGCCGCAAGGAAGGGGTCGTCGCGGACCGCGCGCAGTGCCTGTACAGCACGGCGCACCTCTTCGGCTCCATAGGGACGAGCCATGCGGCGGAGGGTGTCCGTACAGCCCGACTGCACGGAGAGGTGCAGGTGGGGCCTCACGCGCGGGTTGGCAAAGGCTGCAAGAAAGGCGTCATCGATGCGCTCAGGCTCAAAGCTGGAAATGCGGAATTTAATGGAAGCCGTCTCCTTTGTCAAAAACGAGAGGAGCCCAGGAAAATCGAAGCCGTCGCTGCGGTACTGGGCGAGGTTGATGCCCGTGAGCACGACCTCGGCCTTGCCGGCCTCTTCGAGCCTGCGTACCCGCGCCAGGGCTTCCCGAGCAGGCAGTGAAACCGAGGGTCCGCGAGCAAAACAGACCCGACAGAAGCTGCAGCGATTGTTGCAACCTTCTTGAATTTTGAGGGCCGGTCTGGAATGCATCGCAAAATGTTCGGGATGGAAGGCGAATCGATCCAGCGAGGATACATCGCCCCGAAGCGCTGCCTGCCATTCGAGCACGGCATGGAACAGGTCCCCATGGCCCTGCCAGTTGTCCGACAGCCACCGGGCAAGCGAGAGCAGACTCGCCTTTAGGTCTCCGGAGATGACGACGACCCTCTCGCCAAGGGCGGCAAGCGCAGCGGGTTCCATCTGGGCGTAGCAGCCTGTCGCCACCACGATTGCGTGGGGATCTCTGGCGAGTGCCGCCCGAATGTCATGCCGCGCCTTCTGCTCGGCCTTGGAAGTGACGGTGCAGGTGTTCACCACATAGAGATCGGCGGGAGCGTGAGAAGGCACAAGCTCCGCTCCCACGTCGAGAAAGGTATCCGCCACGGATTCGGTCTCGAGCTGGTTGAGCTTGCAGCCCAAGGTCTGAAAGGCGACGCGCAGGCGTGTCATACGAGTAAACGCTCCCGCATCAGTCTTGAATTTTGGCGAGCATGCGCGTCTTTCCGCTGAGCGCATCCTGGAGGTTGGGGTTGAGGTTGACCGCCTGCTCGTATGCCTTGAGCGCAGGAAGATAGCGCGCAATCTTCTCCCTCACCCAGCCGAGGCGTGCCCACCACCGGGCGTTGTTGGGGGCATACTGCAGCGCCGTGCTGAACGCGATGTCCGCATGGTTGAACTTTCCCATCCGGACGAAAAGTTCGCCGCAGAGGTAGAATGTGACGGCTGCCTTGCTTCCTTCGGGGAGCTTCGCCAAGTATTCCTGAAAATTGGCGAGGGCGGCTTCGTTTTCGCCGAGATAATAGAGAGCCTCGCCGAGTGCTTGGGCGAGCCTTGGGTCTTTGAACTTCGCATACCCGGCCTGCGCGATTTCTTTGGCTTTCTGGTACTCCTCGAGCGCGTTGAGACTCCAGGCGTAGCCTATGTACGCATCGAGGTCCTGGGGGTTTTTTTTGAGTATTTCGGGGGCGATCAGGGCAACTTCGCTGTGCCTGCCTTCCTGGCTCATGCGCAGGATGTCCGAGCCCGTCATTCCGGAAGGAACATTGACCGCCGCAAACGCAGTCTGGGTCGATACCCAAAACGCGGCTATCCACAGCAGCGCGCCCAACACCACAATCCGGGCGACCTCCGATGATCTGTGCATCATGATGTGAAAACCGTCGTCCCTTTGAAAAAGCAATCCGGCGAAAGATAGATGTCCGGCGCAGTGAGATTCCCTTCGACATGCCCCCAATCGAGGACCGCTATGAGAGAATCGGCAGAGATGTCGCCATACACCTTGCCCCTGATCACGACGGTGGCGGCGTGGATATTGGCGTGGACTTCTGCCTGTTCAGTTATATAGAGTTCGGCACCGCAGCGTATGCTGCCGCTGATTTTTCCCTTGATCATGAGTGATTTCGACGATTCGACATCACCCTCGAATTCGATCTCCGAGCCGAGCACCGTATCGACTTCCTCCTCATCGACGACACTCAGTTTAACTTCTTCTTCCATTAAGAGTACATGATAAAGAAATCGTCATTCTTCAGCAAGCATCAATGTGCGGTACAGCAGAAACAGTTCCTCCGGATCGAGCACTTCCGCGCGAATATCGACGCCGAAGCCGGCCTGCTCGAGGCTCTTTTGCAAAAGGGTCTCGAATTCGCCTTCTTCCAGAGAAGGAAGCGCCGTGCGGGCCCAGAGATACAGCGCATTGCGCAGCGTCTTGCGCCGCGAGGAAAAGGCTGCCCGCACAAAATCGAAAAAGTCCCTGCGCCGATCCAGGGGCACGGGCTCGTCTTTCGGCACAATCTGAACCACAGAGCTCGTCACCCGCGGCTGAGGCCAGAAGGCGCTCGCCCCGATATCGAAGAGGATGCGCATGTCGCACACGGATGCACAGAGAACACTGAATGCAGAATAGTCTTTGCTGCCTGGCCTGGCCGTCATACGCCTCGCGGCTTCCTTCTGAAGCGTGAACACCATGCGCGGCGGAACGCAACCTCCCTTGAGGAGATCCGTGATGATGTCGAAGGCGACATTGTAGGGCAGGTTCCCGAAGATGCGGTCGGGCTGAGCCGTCTGGGTGCGCCATGTCTTTTGCATGTCACCTTCTACGATCGAAAAATCGTCATACCCGGAAAAAAGCCTTTCGAGGAGCCGCACAAAGCCATAATCGATCTCGAAGGCAGTGAGGAGCGCACCCTTTTCCAGAATGAGCTCAGTCATCGCGCCGAGGCCTGGCCCGATTTCCCATACGCGCATACCCGCTTCCACGTCGAGGGCCTGAATGATCCGCTCGCGCATTCGCCGATCGACAAGGAAATTCTGGCCGAAACGCCGACTCATCGCGAGCTTGTTGTCCTCGAGAAAAGCGCGAATGGAAGCGGGGGAATCATAATCCAACGCACTTTTCCCCATAGGAACCATACACCTCTCTTTGGGAATCTATTCTTCCTGCACTTCGAACAGCAGACATTCGGCCCTCGACCGCAGGCGCAGATTGCGGGCTCTCAGGTCCTCGATCGTCCGGCGCGCCTTCCGCCATCGCAACCATGGAACAGCATACATGAGGGCGACAATCAAAACAATGAGTACACAGGCGGCCACACGCCATGCCGCATTCGCTCCCAGATGTATGGCGGGCAGGGACGCACCGAATGTAAGAATCGAGGTGAGGACAGCCTGTAAAAACTCGAGCGCCGGTGCCGTGACATACCCGATCATGGGCACGAAAACCGCGAGGAGCCCACCGCCGAGCGCGATCCACATAAACGCGAGCATGACGGGCGCCGCGGCTGTTCCGGAGAGAATGCTCGCGGGGATGAGTGTCCCGAACGTGAGCACAGACACCATGGCGGTGCCGCAGAGAGCCGCGAGCGAGGCGGAGAAAGCCTGTGCCACCGAACCCGGCAGATACGGCTTCAAAAAACCGGCAAATCTGGACGAAAACAGCATGAGCCCCGCCATGGCACTGAATGAGTAGACGCTCGAAAGAGAATCGACCGAAGACGGCGCACACAGTGCGAGCAGCACAGAGGCGTACGAGAGAACGGCGAAAGAAGACTGCGGCCTGTCGAGCATCCTGCCTGCCTCGGCTGCGCTGAGCATGAATACCGACCTCAAAAGGGAGGGCCCCGGGCCGGCCAGCCACACGAAGAGCCACGCAAAGCCGAGCGATATCCGTCGGACCCTCTTCTCTTTGTGTTCGATGCGGCGCCCGACGAGCGCTACGAGAGCGCAAATGATCGAGAGATGCTGGCCGGAGAGCGAAAGCAGGTGGGCGCATCCTGCCTCCTGAAAAAGGCTCTTAAATTCAGTGTCGAGCTCATCCCTGACACCGAGAAGCAAGGCCTGGGCAAGAGAACCGGCCCTGCCGGCCGCCATGGAGATGCCCTGGGCAAAGTGGCCCGCGAGCAGCGCCCGCAGTCGCGCAACGAGCCAAGCCTCTTCCAGTTGTCGGATGTCGCGCGCATCGACCCAGATAAAATCCCCGCCGCGCAGCGACTCGGCCCTGATCTCTGTCCCGGCGAAGAGCCTCGGTCCAGTCTCGGAGAACACAAGAAGGGTAAACACGGGTCGTTTCCACTCGCAGCGTATCCGGAGCCCCGGACCAACCAATTCCAGCGCCCTCACCCTGAGCTCGAGTCTTCGATTCTTCCTCGCCGTGGTCTGAGAGTCGATGTCGAGCCTGCCCTCGACGACATCGATGGACAGACCGCACGTACTCTTTTCGTTCTCTAGGGACGCCAGCACGCCTCCAAGCGCACACTGCTGGGCCTGAAACCGAAACACGCCCGAACTGAGGGCAAACCCCACACAGAGCGCACAGAGAAGGATGCGTTCGCGCTCCCTCGCTGCCCGCAGCCCTGTCCAGCTCACCACAAAGGCGCCAACGAGCACCGCGAAGGCTAGCTGCATGGCCCCGCCTCCCCCATAGGCGAGCCCAATCCAGAGCCCGAGGGCGGTCAGACAGATTGGCGAAGCATAGCGCCTGAGCGCGCGAAGCACCCTCCGTCCGTACAACGCTACAATTGTTATGCTCACTTCACAAAAAAGACGCGCGGAATTCACTCGATACTTCAAAAATGCGGTGACAGAAAGTGCAATCCGTAGTATCGTGCGATCTAATTATGTCCGAGCTTTTCGTAAAGCGATGTTCCACCTATATCGCGCTTTTTCTTGCCTATATCGCCGTGTGGGCAGATGTCGTCTTCTCCATACCAGAACCAACGGCCTTCTCGGCGCTGTGGTTCATCGTCAGTGCGCTCAAGAATACAATCCGGATCGTATTCATACTCTTCATTGCCTCGCAGATGTCGATTTTTACGGGGAGTCGATGGAGGCAGGCGTTCGAGCATCTTCCGTCGCGCCCGGAGCTGCGCGGAGCCCTCTCCGTCATGTTGCTCAGCCTGGGATGTGCAGGAATCGGCATGGTGGTCTCGTGGCTGAGCGGTCTGTCGAACCCCCTGTTCGTCCAGTATCGGCATGATGCGGAGATGCACCTGCTCCTCATCCTGCTGTCGAGCCTCTCCGTGGGGTATGCCGAAGAGCTTTTCTTCCGATTTTTTCTGATCGACGGCTTGGTCGAAGCAGGCACCCCCCTCGGTTCGGCCGCAATCGTTTCAATCCTCATCTTCGGGCTCTCTCATATTTCACAGGGAATTTTCGGGATCGCATTCGCAGGCCTGCTCGCGGCATTCTATACGGGACTGAGATTTCGGGGATATAGCCTTCATTCCTTGGCGCTTGGTCATGCACTCTACGATGTGATTGCGCTTCTCTTTGTATTGGCGTGAAAAAGGTTGAGAGCACAAGGTTGAGAGCACTACGCATACTGTCGATAATAAAAATGACGAGCAGGAGATAACTATGAAACCTGAAGTGAAAGCGATGAACGACCTCTTCGATGCGCTCTCGAATCTCGCTGCCCGCAGCTGGACCACTCGGGAACTCTCGAATGCGCTCGAGAGAGCACTCCCGACAATGCCCCGCTCAGCGACGGAACTCCTGATCGGCCTCGCCGACGAAAAACTCAAGGTCAACCCTTCGCGCGGCCCACTGGTCATCGCCGCCTTTGCCGGCGTGCTGCTCAAACAGTACGACGAAACACCCCTCACACTCTCGGAATGGCGCGAGATTCGAGATCTGGTTTCGGACTGCGCGGACGAACTCGATATAGAGATCGTCACCTACGCGATGTCGCTCATCATGGAATACGGTGCATTGTGAATACCCTTATTCATAACGGAAAATTAAAGCACACACTCACCCGAACCGAGCAAGAATGGTTTCAGGACGAGTGCTTCTGGAAGGAGTTTGCGCCTTTCATGTTCGATGAGGCTCGTTGGGCCATGGCAGATACCGAGGTAGCGCAGATCCTTGTGCTTTCTGGTGTCGAGCCCCCCGCAAAGGTGCTCGACCTGTGCTGCGGCGTGGGGCGACACAGCCTTGCGTTCGCACGCCGCGGATTTACGGTGACGGGGGTCGATATCACGGCCAGCTACCTCGAGGCCGCGAAAGAAAGCGCCGCTGCCGAGGAACTGACAATAGAGTTCATCCATGAGGACGCGCGTGCGTTCCGGAGAACGGGCGAATTCGCGCTCTGCGTCAATCTGGGCGCAAGTTTCGGATATTTTTCGAATGCAGACGACGATGCCCTGATGCTGCGGCGATGCAGGGAGAACCTTGCGACGGGCGGCGTCTTCGTGCTCGAAACGATCGGAAAGGAGACTGCGGCTCGCACCTTTGTCGAGTCGGAAACTGTGGACCGCAACGGATGGATGGTCAGCGCACACTACAGCGTGGTGGGCGACTGGGAAAAACTCGGCAACGCATGGAGCGCACGAAAGGGCGACACGGTCTACGAACGCTCCTTTGCCATACGGCTCTACGCGGGGACTGAACTGAGAGCGCTTCTTTTGCGCGAGGGCTTCGGGAGCATAGTGCTCTACGGCGATTTCGAAGGCTGTCCCTACAATCAGGATGCACAGATGCTCGTGGCGGTGGCACGGAAGACCGCACCTGGGCTTCCGGGACGAAAGAAGCGACAGAGGGGTGACACGCACAGATGAAACCCTTCTACGGGCTTTTTCTCGCCCTTCTGTTCTGCGCGGCGCCGTCGTCGCTGGTGGCCTTCGATCCCGACGAGGTTCAGAGACCGCCTAGCCCTCAACCTGAGGCCGGCACGCAGACACATGAGGGGCTGTTGGCTCCCTCGTCGCCCGAGGCACTGCTCATGCTGCCTACCTTGAGCGATCCGGCCGATCCTTCCGGGTTTTTCTTCGCCGCGGAACAGCTACGCGTGCAGACCAACGATGCCGGAATGGCGCCCGACCAACAGCAGCTCGCCGAATACATGTACTCGCTCGCCTTTTATTTTGCGAAAAACCCTGCCGCGCAAGAGGCCGGAAAATCGCTCTACAGCCTTTTTTCGGACGTCGGGCGATTTGCAGAGGCGGCTATCATCGCGCGCGCGTGGCTCCAATCCTATGGCCCCGACTGGGGCATGTACCGCAAGCTCTACGATGCGCTAATGGCGCAGGGATCATATGCCGAGGCGCTTGCCGTGGTCTCGGAGCTGTCGTCGGCCCTGCCGAGGTCAGCCAAGAGCCAACCGTCGGAACTTGCCTGGATGGAATATAACGCCCGCTCTGCGATGCATGATTTCGCCTGGGCTGCAAACGGTCCGCCGTTCATCAAGACCAAGACGCCGGATACGTATATTGCAAAGATCTACAGGCTTTACGCCACGGTGCCGAACATACCGCAGACCAGCGCGTCGCTCGCCCTGTTCCGGGCCGCGGCGACCGAAAAAAAATATGCGGAAGCCCTCGCCAACACGCTGCCTATTCTGTCGACTTTTTCCATGCCGGATACGCCGCGTGCGTGGGTCTCGGAGCTGGGCAAAAGCTTCTACGGCGCGGGCGCCTGGCAGCAGGGTTTGGACTTTTTCTCCACGGCGCTCGGTCTGAAGGACCAGAATTTCGACTCCACCGGCACCACCGGCACCACCAAGAATGCGGCGTCAGGCAGCGCCGCGCCGAACACTATGGATGGCGCTCCTCCCGCCGGAGATTCTAATAATGATGAGGCTGAGCCCACTAGGACAGCGCAAAATGGCACCGAGGGCGCGCAAAATGGCGCCGTGGGCGCGCAAAATGATGTCAAGGGTGCGCAAAATGGCACCGAGAACGCGCAAAATGATGTCAAGGGCGCGCAAAAGTCGTACGCCGCCCTCATCGATCGCGCGCGCATTCCCTCCGAGCTCTCGTGGGTTATGGCCTTCTATCTTGCCCGCATGTATCAGGGCATGGGCGACAGTCAGTCTGCGGCGAGCATCTTTATCGAGCTCGTGCCGCTGGCCTTTTCGGCCGAGGATTCCGACTCGGCGCTCTGGTACTGGCTCGACATTACGATGGATTCGATCACGATGACGGACGCTCTGCTGAGCGACCTGGGACAGGATGATGCGAATGCGATGCACGCAAAGCGTGCTCTCGAGCTCTCGGCGCTCTCTCAGGCGGCCGCACTCTGGAAGAGTCCTTCCTACTTCGAGGACATCGTGGCGGACTATATGCGGCGTCTTCTCATGGAGGGAGCCTGGAACGACGTGGTCAGGCTCTGTGCGCTCATGAGCCGGAAACTGACCGCTGCGATGCGGGGCCCCCTTCTCTATCTCTCCGGAAGGCTCTTCGAAACAGGACGAGCGAATGTCGAGCTCTCTTCGGACAGCGACTTCTGGAAATGGCTGTCTCCTCTGCCGCAGACAAGCCCGGGCGGCACGGGTGGTACAACCGGCCCGGACGACGTGGACGGCCCGGTTGGCGCAGACGGCGCAAACGGCGCGCAGGACACCAGTCCGGCTGCCTCCCAGAATACTTTCCGGAATGCGCCGCTATTTTATCAGGCGCTGCTGCGAGAAAAGGGTATTGAGGAACACTATCGGACACTCGCCGCATGGCGCCTGGGAATCGATCCGCCCGTCCTCGTAAATGTTCCGGTCCTCGACAAGAATTTCGATACCATCGGCGCGATTGCAAGCCTGTATCCGGATACTGAAAATGCGCCGGTGAGCGACGAGCTGCTCAAGGACACGCTCGACTTCATCGGCCGGTCGCTCGACTATAACCTCGAAACCCTGGCTGCCAACCAGGTCGCCGCGCTTTCGTCCTTCAGCACCGACGCGCTACTGTGGCTTGCGATGAAATTCACGCAGCATGAGCAATATTACCCTGCCCTGCGCATCGGCCGCGAGGTGCTTGGCCGCGCTTCCGCGACGAGGCCTGAACTCGGATATGCGCTGCTCTACCCCCGCGCGTGGCCCGAGCATTTCAGTGCGCTCACCGCACCCCGCAATATCGCGGAGCCCCTTGCCTATGCCATCGTACGATCCGAAAGCCTTTTCAACCAGAGAGCGGTCTCCCGTTCCGGCGCGATGGGCTTGAGCCAGCTTCTGCCTTCCACTGCCGCCGAGACGGCAGCCGGATTGAAGATGAGCCAGTACGCACTCTTCAACCCGCAGGACAACCTGACCATAGGGCTCACCTACTACGGCTATATGCTCCAGCGATTCGACAATAAGCCAATCCGGGCCATCGCAGCCTACAATGCCGGACCATCGCGCATGGCACAGTGGGTACGCGACTGGGGGAGCATCGAGGACGATATCCTCATCGAGCTCTATCCTGTTGAAGAGCCGCGCCAGTACACCAAGAACATCACGTCCGCCGCGCTTCATTATGGAAAGCTCTACTACGGCATCTCGGCAAAGGATATGCTCGATTTTCTGTATGGAGCAAAACCGCTGCCTCAGCAGGCGGTGCCGGAGGGAATGACGAGCCAGACTGTGACGACGCCCGAATCATCGTCGTCGAGCCCTGCAGATGACGCGCCAACGGTGATCCAAGGGCCGACCGGCGACACATCGACACCGACGGGTACAATACCGGCGACCACGACACCGGAGGCTGCGACACCATCAGCCTCGACACCTGCGGCCACGATACCGGCGTCCACGATACCAGCGACCACGACACCGTCCGAAATCCCTGTGCCTGCCCAGGACATGGCGCCCGAGCCCTCATCGGGGACCCCGGTGCAGAGCGCCGATAGTCCTCAGACGAGCCTCTCTCCCTGAGACATTACCCGCGCAAGATGCGTGCGCAACTGGGCGGTCCTCGTATTACTTCTTCGAAGCCCGATACAGGCGGTCGTTGATCGCCCTCACAGCCAGGTGGCCCTCGTGTTACTTCTTCGAAGCCCGATACAGGCGGTCGTTGATCGCCCTTCCAAGGCCTGCCTCGGGAACGCGCTCGGCATAGATGGCGCGGAACCTGCGGGCATCGAACTCATGCAGAAGCGAAAAGAGGCGCGCCGCCGCCTCGCACATGTCTCCATCCGGAGCAAGAGCTTCCACCGCATCGAAGAGATGAAGCGCTTCGATCTCATAAGCGCGGGCCGAGGTATAGACGAGGGCTACTGAAGGATGCAGGATGTCCGAAGTATGAGCTTCGGAGTCCGGCGCCCCTGGAAGGCTCGAGCTACAAAGGGACTTCTCCAATTCTCCCATCTCGAATAGGTAAAGCGGTGTCGAAGGCGCATAGTGGCGCAAAGATTGGCCCGGGCTCGAGAGCGGCTCCCCGACATGGTGCGCGGTGCGCTTCGGCACCATCACCGGTCCGATGACCTCCTCGATAGTCTCGAGCGCCATGCCGCCTGGCCGTAAGAGCACCGGCCTTGCACGAGTCATATCGATCACGGTCGATTCTACACCCACATCACAGGGGCCGCCGTCGACGACGAAATCCACTCTATCCTTGAGCATTGCGATGACATGTGCTGCGGTCGTAGGCGAAATGTACCCGAAGGGGTTGGCGCTTGGCGCCGCCACAGGCACCCCGGCGAGTTCAATGATTCTCTGTGCAATAAAATGTTTCGGGCAACGCACCGCGACAGTGGGAAGCCCTGCAGTGACGATGTCGGGCACTTCTGATCTTTTAGGAAGAATCATGGTCAGCGGGCCCGGCCAGAGTGCGCGGGCGAGCGTGCGAGCGGGCTGCGATACCTCGCGCGCGACGAGGCCGATATCCTCGATGTCGGCAATGTGCACAATGAGGGGGTCGAAGGTAGGCCTCGCCTTCGCCTCGAAGATGCGCGCGACCGCCACCTCGTCGAAGGCGTTCGCTCCAAGGCCGTACACCGTCTCGGTCGGAATCGCGACGAGCTTCCCCTCGCGGAGAGCCTCGGCAGCCCTCATGAGGTCGGCTTCTCCAGTGCTTAAAATCTCCATGACCAGCAATACTATGCATTCTTTTGAGTTATGACAAGGAATGAACCTTGATGGCAGTTCTCTCGCATGCGCGCCCGCACCAGGTGGCGAGGTCTCGGGCTGCGGCCCCGAGGTCTCTACCCTCGGCCTCGTAAGGCCCACCTGGGGCGTAGACCACGATGAGCGCATTGCGCGCACCTTCAAAGAGCTTTGTCGCCATGGAATCGCGCACAGGATTTGCGATCGGTCTACTCTGAGGCTGCACCTCCGGCTGCGAGGTTTCTGAGTGTGAAGCGGGCGGGCGCCCGGCCTCGATTTCGCCGAAGGACTGCACCATCTGCGAGGCCGGGCCTTGAGTCGAGTACCCGGCTGCGATTTCGCCAAAGGTCTGTGCCAGCTGTGAGGCCGGGCCTGGGGGCGGGCGCCCGCCCGCAGCGGCACTTCCGGCGGCATCCGGCGCGCGCTCTTTCGCAGCGCTTTCCGCCGCAAAAGCTGGTGCCAGCGCGCACAGGCAGACTAGATCTTCCAGGTCGATCTCCTGGCCCGAGCTATTGAATACATAGTGCTCGCCCGGCGCGCCAAGCCGGCACAGGAGGGCGTGCCCCGCCTTGTCGGCGTCGAAAATGCTCATGGGGTACATGTATTTCAGGCTGGCCAGGTTGACCGCGTCCACGAAGGGGTTGACGCGGGGAAAGCTGTCGTCGAGGGCGGCTGCGAAGAGGTACTCGCTCGAGGGCTTGGCGCGGCCGGCCGGCTTGTACTTGCCATTGCGGAGCATGCCTCGGACAGCCTTGATGCGCGCCTCAAAGGCCTCAAACGCCCCAAACGCTCCGGCGCCTGCATCGCGCGCGCACTGCAGCACCTCAT
>DIXD01000040.1:0-188 GCA_002435985.1 Spirochaetaceae bacterium UBA6089 | reverse complement strand
AAAATCGTACGCCGCGTCCCACTTCGCCGCGATAAGATAGCCCCTTCCGTTGACTTTTTCGCCCTCTGCTGATAGATTCAAATGCGCTGTAGAGATCAAGCCGAACAAGGCGCCAGGAATGCCGCCTCCATCCAGGATCCTGGCCATCCTGGCAACAACGTTGCGGGCCCTTAGCTCAGTTGGTCAGA
>DIXD01000037.1 GCA_002435985.1 Spirochaetaceae bacterium UBA6089 | reverse complement strand
TTTTGACCTGTCCATCCTCGAGGAACCCAGATTCTTAAGCGCTTGGGATTTTCGTGGTGCGCAGGGCGTTGAGGACGGCGAGGAGCGAGACGCCGACATCGGCGATCACGGCCTCCCACATGTCCGCGATGCCGACAGCTCCAAGGGCGATGAAGAAACCTTTCACCGCAAGGGCGAGCACGATGTTCTCGATGACGATCTTCCGGGTGAACGAGGCGATTTTCAGCGCCATCGGAACACGCGCGATATCGTCGTCCATAACGACGACGTCCGCGGCCTCGATCGCGGCATCCGAGCCGAGGCCGCCCATGGCGAACCCGACATCGGAGCGGACCAGCACGGGAGCGTCGTTCATGCCGTCGCCGACGAACACGACGGAGCCCTTCCGCTTCGGATCGTCCATGAACTCTTCCAGCTTCGACACTTTGTGGTCGGGCAAGAGTTCAGCCCTGTACTCGTCGAGGCCGATCTCTTTCGCGACGCTGGCGGCGACTGTGGCATCGTCGCCGGTGAGCATCGCGACCTTGCGGACGCCGAGCGCCTTGAGCTCAGCGATGGTCTTCGCGGCGGCCTTCTTTATGCGGTCCGATATGACGATGTAGCCAGCGTAGACATTATCCACTGCGACATAGGCGACGGTCCCTTCGACATCGCAGTCCTCGTGAACGATGCCCTCCCTATGGAAAAGGCGATCGTTGCCCACGGCGATTGTCCGGTTTTCGACGCGAGCGACAAGCCCGTAACCCTTGACCTCGCGGATATCGTCAGCAGCGGGCAGGTCTCCGCCGGCTGCCTCTCGGATGGAGCGCGCGATCGGGTGCGAGGAGTGCGACTCGGCGGCGGCCGCCCAGGAGAGAAGCTCCTCTTTGGAGAATCCGTTTCGGGTGACCACATCCACAACGGCAAATACGCCTTCAGTCAGGGTGCCGGTCTTATCGAATACCACCGTGTCGACCTTTGTGAGCGCATCGATATAGTTCGAGCCCTTGATCAGGAGCTTGTGGCGGGATGCTCCCCCGATTCCTCCGAAGTATCCGAGAGGTATGGAGATCACGAGGGCACAGGGGCAGGAGATGACGAGAATGACCAGGGCGCGGTAGACCCACTCGCTGAGGGTTGCCCCCGGAACGAAGAGCGGCGGGACAAAGGCTATGAGCAGCGCAATCGCGACGACGACCGGCGTGTAGACGGCTGCGAAGCGCGTGATGAACTTCTCGGTCGGTGCCTTTTGGGAGGCAGCATTTTCGACGAGCTCCAGAATCCGGGCTGCCGTGCTCTGGTCGAATTTCTTGTCCACCCTGACGGCGATTCGCCCCTCGTCGTTGACAAAGCCGGCAAGAACCTTGCTTCCCGCCTCGACCCTGCGGGGCACCGATTCGCCGGTGAGCGAGGATGTGTCGACAAAGGATGAGCCCTCGATCACTTCGCCGTCGAGGGGAATTCGCTCCCCGGGAAGCACTTCGATCATGTCCCCGACCTGCACCTCCACAGGAGAGATGATCCGTCGTTCGCCGTCCACGATCAGCCTTGCCGAGTCGGGGCGCAGATCCATGAGCGAGGCGATCGACCGTTTCGAACTGTCGACGGCCCTGTCCTGGAGATATTCGCCGACCGAGTAAAAGAGCATGACGCCGACAGCCTCGGGGAGCTGGTGAATGACGATGGCCCCGATCGTCGCCACGCTCATGAGGAAGGTTTCGTTGAACAGACGTCCCCCTACCATATTCCTGAACGCAGAGGCGAGTACGGGAAATCCCACGAGGAAATAGGCCGACAGCAGCACAATGTATTCGGCGACTGAATAAGGGGTATCGTGCAAAGCCTGGTTGAAGAGCAAACCCACAGCGAAGAGGACAGCCGCAACGACGAGGCGAATCAGTTGTGCCTTGCCCAGGCCCTCTTTCTTCTCCTCCGCTGCGACCTCTTCTTCAAAAGGAACAAGAGTTGCCCCGGGCTCCACACGGCCGATGATCTCGCGCGCCCTATCTTCGTGCCGGGAGTCCAGGAAAACAGTCTCCGTCGCGAAACTGATACGGGTATTCTCGAGCCCGGGCGTCTTTTGAAGAGCGCTCTCTACCTCATTGGCGCATTGTGCGCAGTCGAGGCCTTTAATCTTGTACTTTGACATATCGATGTTCCATATCACGTTCTGTCGATGTAGTGTTCCTTCGCCTGTTCGATGAGGGCAAGGACATGGTTGTCATCTAGGCGATAAAAAACCATTTTCCCATCTCTTCTGTTGCTCACGAGTCTGAGCGCCCTGAGCAGGCGAAGATGGTGCGATATCACGGGCAGTGTCGTATCGAGCAAAAAAGCCAGGTCGCAGACGCACAATTCTTTCTGGGAAAGCAGATAGAGAATCTTGACGCGCGTCTCGTCGGCCAAGACCTTGTACAGCTCGGAGAGCCCGGCAACCGAAAGCAGCGATTCCTTCAGAGCATCGGCGTGGTCGCGACAGTTGACACTGTATTGACTACAGATATCGTCCGACATAGCATCTCCATTCAATTAGTCAATTAAACAATTGATTAATTGTAAAGTATACAACCACCCGCAATCCGTCAAGCACAGAGAGAATACACCTCTAAAATAACCTCTTCATGTTTAGTCTTGCCCCAGGGGCGCGCTTGCATCTCCCCATCGAG
>DIXD01000016.1 GCA_002435985.1 Spirochaetaceae bacterium UBA6089 | reverse complement strand
GCGATAGAGAGGCTTCCCATCGTAGTCGAAGGGCTGAAATCCGCATCGAGGCTCTGAAGCAGGGTCTCGGCTTTCTTCCGCAATTCGCGCCAGTGGATCTTCCGTGTGAGGGGGTCGAAGCTCTCATGTCCAAGAAAGATATTTTCGAGCACCGAGAGATCGGGGAAGCATGCGACTTGCTGGTAGACTGCCGCGATACCGAGCCTCTGCGCATCGAGCGGGCTTTTGAAGTGGATGGGCTGTCCATTGAAGAGAATTTCGCCCTCGTCGGGGTGATAGACGCCAGTGATGATTTTGATGAGCGTCGATTTTCCGGCGCCGTTTTCGCCCATGATCGCGTGGATCTCAGCGGGTTTGAGCTGGAAATGCACATCTTTCAGCGCTTGCACGCCGGGAAAGAACTTTGAGATGTGCCGCAGCTCCAGGATATAGTCCGCCATTCTACCTTCCTTCGTTAACAGATTCGATGACACTCTATGCCCAAAAGCGCCGCCGTCTTTGCAATCTCCGACGCGACATGGCCCACACCGATCGCGCAGTGGTGCGCAGGTCCCTCTCTGGACCAGAGCTCGGAAAATTCCCGCGCGGAGAGCGGAAAGCGGTAGCGGCTGTTGGTGTTGCCTATCTGAAGCGTCGGGCCGGGGACCGATTCCCCCTCGGCCGTCAAAAGAAAAACTTTTCCGCCCGCACCCTCGACCACCGAGAGCAGCGTTACCGGCCCGTGTCGCACGCTCATCTGTATGGAGAGGCCCTTGCCCGGTTTGCCGTGGTAGAGCGGCAGAGGCACGAGCTTCACCTTCCCTTCGGCGATGGCGGCATGCGCCGGGCCGTCGTGTCCCCAGAGGACCACATCGTCCTCATAGTCGATGAGATAGAACTCGGAAAAAGAGCCGCCTGCCTCAAGAAGGTCCAGAATCTTCATCGCAATGACATTTTTCACTTCGCACTCGCCCGCGACAGGCACGTGGTGCGCAGTGAGCAGCGTATTGCCCGCAATGACAGAGGTGACGATATCCTGATGTTCGTTGCCGTCGGCCCCCTCGTAGTAATATGCCAACGCCCCAAGCTTTTTTTCATCCACCAGAGCGTCGAGGGCACAGGCAGTGCGCGCCGCGCGCACAAGTTCGGCCTCTTCGCATTCGGGCATCACCTCGAATTCCTCCCGGAACTGCACGATCTTCGCCTCGACCTGTGCCGGGTTGACCTTGTGACGCAGCTGGGCAAGATGATCCATCTCGATGAGATTGAACTGGCTGCCGAAGATGCCCGCCATGCGCGTCACATCGGTGTACACATCCAGCATGCCCTCGTAATAGTGGCCGAGGATGCCGATGTTCGTGCTCCTCAGCGATTCGGCGACGCGCGCGGCGCGCACCCAGCGCTGCAGCTCGCGTTCGACAAAGGCCTCGCCGCGGAATCCAGTGATCATATGGTAGGGTATGCCATTTCTGTTGAACACATTTGCGATTTCAGGCACGCAGCACGACTGACAGTGTGCGAGCCACTCGCCGGTCATGAGAGCCCGATCGCCGAGGCCGTTGAACCATTCGTAGTCTATCTTCTTTGCAGGCTGAACATTGATGATGATGACCGGCACCCCGGCTTCGCAGGCGACCGGCAGGACAGTCTGCGACAGTGCATAGGTCGTGATGTACAGAAATACCGCCGATACTCTTTTTTCACGGAAAAGCACTCCCGCGGCACGAGCCTTTTCGACGGAATCGACGAGCCCCGCATCGACTACACGGGCGCCGGCTCCTTCGAGCATTGTCCTGGTTTCCGTCTGGTATCCTATGAGTCTCTCTTCGAGACCGGGAAATTGCGCCCAGTACGTGTTGAGGCCAATCCCGAATAACCCTACCGTCGGATTCATAAAAAAAGTATACGGCAGCTTTGGCAGAGCGCAATGGATTTTATTGTTTTTATGATAGATAATTCTTGCATTTTTGCTGTAATTGGCCCGCTTGTCTGTAGAGGAAAATCTATGTATAAACAGAAAAGAAGACCATGGGAAATATTGGAGAGCGTACATTTTTTCACTACCTCCCCTACTCGGAAGAGGATGAACGATGGGAGATGGTCTGCACCGATGCTGGCTATACCGAAGTGCCTCCCTACACCATCTATCCTCCGAACAAGGAAGGGCATCCGCGTATGTTCCAGCGTGTCGCGGTCGGCAGGACACTCAATGAGTATCAGATAATCTACATCACGAAGGGCGAAGGCGTTTTTGGCACCATGGGCAGGCGTTACGAGGTCAAGCCCGGATCCGTCATCACGGTATTCCCCGGAATCCAGCACTTCTACAAACCGATTTACGAGGTTGGCTGGATGGAGTACTGGGTGGGCTTCAAGGGCGCGCACTTCGAGCTTCTGCGCGAGCGCGGATTTTTGAATCCGCAGCAACCCTTTGTCGAAATCGGGCTTCAGAACGATATTCTCGATCTGTACAGCGAGATCTTAGAAGAAGTGCGCGACCAGAAACCGCTCTATCAGATCGTCGCGTCCGCAAAGATACTCTCCCTCATCGCCGAGATCAACGCGTGCGCGCGCAGGCGGGCGCAGACCTCCCATGCCGCGCAGATCGTCGAGTCAGCAAAATTCATCATGGCGGAAAAAATCTACGGCGATATCGATATTTCGAGCATCGCGAGCCAACTCGGCATCAGCGTCTCGAGGCTCAACGAGATTTTCAAGACCTACACCTCGATGACGCCCTACCAGTACTACATCCACATCAAGATTCACGCGGCGAAAAACCTACTCGAGCAGGGTGACCTCTCGGTCAAGGAAGTGGCCTACCGGCTCGGCTTCGAGGATCAGTATCACTTTTCACGACTCTTTAAGCAAAAAACCGGCATCGCGCCGTCCCAGTGGCGGGCTTTTATGTACGAGTGAAGCGCATATGTGCCTACGGCAGGCCTGGGCGGACGCAGATTCTGTTGACGAACATTTTGTCATCTTTCACCTTGACTTGATTTTCACTGGCTTGATCTTCGCGCGGCGCCGTGAAATAATCCCGATTTAAGAGCATTATCATGAATATGAGCGCTGATCTGAATCCACGGCCGGTTTCCGCCTCGTTCGTCGAAATGGACGAAATAGTCCAGCCTTCGGATTTGAATATCAATGGATCGATCTTCGGCGGCTATTTGATGTCGCTCATGGACAAGGCGGGCGGTATTTCAGCCTTCAAGTACTGCGGCGTCAATGTCGTCACGGTGTCGGTCGATCAGCTCGTGTTCAAGAACCCGGCCCCTGCCGGTACGCTCTTGTCCGTCAAAGCCTCGGTCAATCGGGCATTCCACACATCGATGGAAGTCGGCATTCTCGTCACTGGTCTAAAGCCCGGTGAGTCCAAAGAAACCAAGCTCTGTTCCGCATACATCACGTATGTGGCCATCGGGGAGGACGGCAAGCCCATTCCGGTGCCTCCTACGCTTCCGGAAACACCCGAGCAGATTCGACGATTCCGCGAAGCCGAGGTGCGGCGCAGTGTCCGACTCGCTCTCGTTGAACGACTCGCAAACGGCAGTGAAGCGCATCGGAACTAGAAGGCTGCGTCCGGCGGCATATGCCTGAGCCGCGCGAGTTCTTCGTTGATCCGCTTTTCCAGAAAAGAGAGTTCGCGGTCGGAGAGACCCAGCCCCAAAGTAACTGTCCCCGAGCCCGCTTCGATGGCGAGCTCCTTGAGATAGCGATTGTTGATGCGTATCGGCGTGCGCCGCACGCGTGCCCTTCCGAGGTCGGAAATGCGGAACTGCTGCGCCGAATTCGAAAAAAGGCTCGTGCTCTTTTTCAGAAGCCCGTCGGGCGTTATGAATAGTTCGGTCTCGGTGAGCGTCGGTTTGAAGAAGGTATTTGCCATCGTGATGCCTACAATCCAGAAGGGAATACTGAATAAAGGAAAAAATATCGGCATATGCATGCGCATCGTCATCGTGGTCCAGAAAAAGACGAAGCCGAGAAACACGATGGGAAAGGCTGTAAAACCGCTCGATCTTCCATGGCCTCGCCTCGGTATTTTGACGTAGAGTCCTGGGTTGAGGGATTGGATTTTAAGCGCACTGTCAGAAGGCAGCTCCGAAGGATATTCCGACATGTCGATCTGATCGGGAGCTGCCTCGCCCTGAGCAAAGGCTGTGGCAGCAGGCAGAGGAAGTTCTCCTCTTAAGATTGAGGCCGCGGTGGACGCGGAGAGCGAACGGCGGTCCGGATCTGGGTCGAGCCAGTTGTTCAGCACATAGGAGAGGCGCGGCGACGTGTACAGAAGCCCCGAGAGGTCGATTTTTAGATTGCGCGTCGGCAGTTCGGCAGGATTTCTGCCCGTGAGCATAAAGACTGCAGTGGCGGCGGCGCCGTAGAGGTCGGATCGGTGCGTCGCTCGCCCGGATACTTGCTCAACAGGGATGTAGCCCGCCGTGCCCACGAGCGTGGCACCCGGATAGAGTGCAGTGCGGATCGCATCCTGCACACCTGAAAAATCGACGAGGGCGATGTGGCCGTCTGGCTTTAGAATGAGATTTCTGGGGTTGATGTCGCGGTGCACGATCGGCGGGCGCAGGCTACCGATGTATGCGAGAACGTCGGCCAGTTCTGCAAGGATATGTTCGATCTGTTCTTCCGTGAATTTTTTACCACTGGCGATGTAAGCCTCGACAGTCTCGCCCTGGATGTACTCCATGACGAGCACAAAGAGAAAGTCGCCTCCTTGTGCGGCATCGAAACTTTCGATGTAGTGGGGTATCTGCGGATGGCTGAGCGTGCGCAGGATATCTGCTTCGCGCTTAAACTGGTCGAGCGGCTTCCAGGAGTTCGCCTCTGCGATATCGAACATTTTGAGGACGACATAAGAAGCGAGCGCAGGGTCTGTGATAGTTTGCGGCTCTTGGCTTTTTACCTCTGCCCGCCGAGCGAGCCATGTGGAAGCGGTCATGCCCTTGCCCAGACGCTGCTCGAGGATATAGGGGCCGATAATGTCGCCTGCCTTCACTCGTGTTCCTCGTTCTCGGATTTCTCGCCGCTTCTGAGCCTTGCCATGCGCAGCTGCGAGAGTGCATGGGCACGCGCCTCGGCCATGCCGAGTTCCTCATAGGTGTCCGCGAGATTGAACCAGGCCTCGCTGAAGTCAGGGTCCAGTGCCACGGCCTTTTCAAAGAAATTGCGCGCGCTGTCATAATGCTGCGAGCGAAACTCCACGACGCCGAGGTCGTTCCAGGCAGGGGCGAATGCCGGATCCTTGTCGATCGCTTTTCTGTAATATTCCATCGCCAAAGGAAAATCGTCCTGCTCATACGCGAGCAGGCCTAAGCCATGCAGTACTTCCGGATCGTCGGGGGCTATCTGCAGTGCAGAGAGGAGATCTTTGCGCGCCGCTTCGATATTCCCCAAGAGACGGTGTGCTTCAGCCCGGTTGAAGAAGATGCCCTGCCTCGACGAATCGAGGGAGAGAACCTCCGTCAAAAGCTTTATCGCTTCCTGGTATCGTCCTGCATCGATGAGCGAGGCGGCACGGTTATTGAGCTCGGCGACGATTTTATTTTTTTCGGAACTTGCCATTGCAAACGCCTCCAAGTGAAAGATAATTGAAATAAGGAGTTTCGTCATCTAGATCGACGTCGCGACGAGCGACGGGGGAGATGTCCTGTCCGACGCTTTTTGCATGAGAGGGGTACTTGAGCTTTTTGTATCGAAAAGCTATTATGGTTTCGTTAAATATTTATCGATAACACTATATTTAATTTATTGAATATTTTGAGGAGGGGCTACAGGATGATCGCAGGCGATATCGAATTCTCTGACGAACTACAGTCATACATCGATGAGTGGAGCAAGAAGGAAGGCGGGCTCGTGATGATGCTCCACCGCATCCAGAACGAGTTTGGCTATGTGCCGAGGGCTGCGGCGGAAAAACTCTCGCTCATTTCGGGTATTCCGCTTGCAAAGATCTATGGTGTCATCACCTTCTATCACTTCTTTAAAACGACGAAACCAGGCAAACACAGAATTTCCGTTTGTATGGGAACGGCCTGCTACCTTAAGGGCAGCCAGGAACTGCTCGAAGAGATTCGGTCGATCCTGTCGATCGAGCCCGATGAGGTGACCGACGATGGGCTTTTCAGCGTGGACGAAGTGCGCTGCCTCGGCTGCTGTGGTCTTGCCCCTGTCATCATGATCGACGATGAAGTGTACGGAAAACTCACAAAAGAACAACTGCCGGACATCATCGCCAAATATCGATCACTCTGAGTACGATGCATGTCGACAATTTCTCGCATCTCAGGAGGAGGAGTAGAGCATATGGCGAAAATGACCCTCGATCAGCTTCGTGCGCTGAGGGCGCAGAAGCAGGAGGAGCTCGAAAAGCGGACTGTCGAAGGTAAGGACATCCAGATGATCGTCGGTATGGGGACTTGCGGCATTGCTGCCGGAGCGAAGCAAACCTTCGATGCGATCGTCGCGGCGCTCGAGAAACACAACATGGCGGGGAAAGTCGTGGTGCGCCAGACTGGCTGCATGGGCTTGTGCTATGTCGAGCCCACGGTGGAAGTCGTCATGCCCGATATGCCGCCGGTGATCTATGGCAAGATGACGAGCGATGTCGCGGAAGAGCTTGTGGTGAAACACCTGATCGAACACAGCCTGCTCGACAATCATATTTTCGACAGGCCTGCCGTCGATATCGTGAAACACTGAGTCGGGAGCATGATATGGCGTACAAAAACTTTATTTTGGTCTGCGGCGGAACCGGTTGCGAATCGTCCCGGAGCGATGAAATCTACAAGAGCCTCATCAGTGAGGCAGAGGCTTTGGGTGTAAGCCACGACGTGCAGGTTGTCAAGACAGGCTGCTTCGGATTCTGCGAACAAGGCCCCATCGTCAAGGTTCTTCCCAGCGAGTCGTTCTATGTGAAAGTGAAGCCCGAGGATGCGCACGAGATCATTGCGGAGCAGGTGATAAAGGGGCGCGAAGTCTCCCGGCTTCTCTATCGCAAGGACAAGAAGGCCGAGACCGCAAAGCTCGAAGGCATCGAGTCTTATCAGAAGCAGTTTCGTATCGTTCTGCGCAACTGCGGTGTCATAAATCCCGAAAGCATAGATGAATATATTGTGCGCGACGGCTATAGAGCACTCGAAAAAGCGCTCTTCGAGATGACGCCCGAGGAGGTAATCGCAGAAGTCAAGGCTTCGGGACTCCGCGGTCGCGGCGGTGCAGGCTTCCCGACGGGCTTAAAGTGGGAAGCGGCCCGCAAGTCTCCCGGCGATATCAAGTACATTGTATGCAACGCCGACGAAGGCGACCCCGGTGCCTACATGGACCGCTCAACGATCGAAGGCGATCCGCACAGTATCCTCGAGGCGATGGTCATCGCAGGGCGGGCGGTGGGCGCGAATTTCGGTTACATCTACATTCGTGCCGAGTATCCGCTCGCGATAGAGCGGCTCAAAATTGCCATCCAACAGGCAAAGAATTACGGCCTTTTGGGTAAAGATATCTTAGGTTCCGGCTTCGATTTCGATATCGAGATACGCCTCGGTGCTGGAGCCTTCGTCTGCGGCGAAGAGACGGCGCTTTTGCAGTCTATCGAGGGCAAGCGCGGCATGCCTCGACCGAAGCCGCCCTTCCCTGCGGTCAAGGGTCTTTGGGGTAAACCGACGGTGATCAACAATGTCGAGACGCTGGCGAACGTGCCGGTAATCTTGACCCGTGGTGCGAAGTGGTTTGCATCGATCGGCACGGACAAATCCAAGGGCACGAAGGTATTCGCGCTCACCGGCAAAATCAACAACTCCGGCCTCATCGAAGTGCCGATGGGTACGACGCTGCGCGAAATCATCTTCGACATCGGCGGCGGCATCAGAAATGGCAAGAAGTTCAAGGGCGTGCAAACCGGCGGTCCCTCCGGCGGTATCATCGTGGAGAAAGACCTCGATACGCAGATCTCCTATGAATCGCTCACCGCGCTCGGCTCGATGATGGGCTCGGGCGGTATGATCGTCATGGATGAGGACGACTGTGTCGTGGACGTCTCGAAGTTCTACATGGCTTTCTGCGTCGACGAATCCTGCGGAAAATGCGCACCCTGTCGTATCGGTACGAAGCAGATGTACGGTCTTTTGGACAAGATTACGAAGGGGCAGGGGGAGGAGGCCGACCTCGTCAAGCTCGAGCAGATCGGTAAGGCCATGACCAAAGCATCGCTCTGTATGCTGGGCGGTTCGGCGGCGAATCCTACTCTTGCGACGCTCCGGCATTTCCGCGATGAGTACCTCGAACACATACGCGATAAAAAATGCCGAGCCGGCAAGTGCAAAGACCTCGTGGTCTATGAAATCGATCCGATAAAGTGCATAGGCTGCGGATTGTGTGCACGCCACTGTCCCGTTCCGTGCATTACGGGCGAAAAGAAAAAACCGCATGTGATCGACGGCTCGAAGTGCATCAAATGCGGCGAATGCTTCGTCGCCTGCAAATTCGGTGCGGTCGTCAAGCGCTAAAAGCAGGGAGAGAATACTATGGTAAACGTAAAGGTCAATGGAATACCCATTCAGGTTGCCGAGGGCTCGACCATGCTCGAAGCCGCGAAGAAGGCACATGTCAAGATACCGACCCTCTGCTACAATCCCGATCTTTCGCCGTGGGCTGCCTGCGGCATCTGCGTGGTGAAGATCGAAGGCTCGAACAAGATGCTGCGCTCGTGCTGTACCCCGGTAGCCGAAGGAATGAACATCATCACGAATGATCCGGAGCTCGTGCAGACCCGGAAAACCGTCATCGAACTCATTCTCTCGACCCATCCGAACGACTGCCTCGCCTGTCCCCGCAATCAGGCATGTGAATTGCAGACGCTTGCGCAGGAATTCGGCATCCGCGAGCAGCCCTACACGAAGATGGTGCGCGATATCCCCCTGGATACCTCGACAGGCTCGCTCATTCTCAATCCTTCGAAGTGCATCCGATGCGGACGCTGCGTCGAAGTTTGCCAGCAGATGCAGGGAGTATGGGCCATAGAGTTCCTCGGGCGCGGCGAATCCATCCGCATCGCCCCTGCTGCCGACGTCAAGCTCGGCGAAAGCCCCTGCATCAAGTGCGGCCAGTGCTCCGCGCACTGCCCTGTCGGCGCCATCTACGAAAACGACCAGACCAACCTCGTGTGGGACGCCCTCATGAAAGACGGCCTCGACGCCAAGACCTGCGCCGTCCAGATTGCGCCGGCAGTCCGCGTCGCACTCGCCGAGTCCTTCGGCTTGCCTCCGGGGACCGACCTCACCGGCAAAATCTACACGGCCCTCCGTCGCCTCGGCTTCGACGCCGTATTCGACACGAACTTTTCGGCCGACCTCACCATCATGGAAGAGGGCACCGAGCTCGTGCACAGACTCACCGAAGCGCTCAAAGGTGGCATGCAGCAGGCGACCGCCGACCACAGCCTGCCCCTCATCACATCCTGTTGTCCGTCCTGGGTCGATTACATGGAGAAGTACTATCCCGACATGATCCCAAACTTTTCCACGGCCAAGAGCCCTCAGCAGATGATGGGCGCCATGATCAAAACCTATTGGGCTGAAAAGGCAAAGATCGATCCGGCAAAGATTTATTCAGTCTCCATTATGCCCTGCACCGCGAAGAAATTCGAGAATAGCCGCGACGAAACCATGTACTCCTCAGGATACAAGGATGTCGATGTCACACTCACGACAAGAGAGTTCGCGCGCATGATCAAGCAGGCGGGCATCGATTTCCTCAATCTGCCGGATTCGGAACCGGACAGCCCCCTGGGGCCATATTCCGGCGCCGGCGTCATCTTCGGTGCAACCGGTGGCGTCATGGAGGCCGCGCTCAGGACAGCCTATTTCCTCGTGACGAAAGAAGAGCTCAAAGACGTGAACTTTACGGCCGTTCGCGGACTTTCGGGCATAAGGGAAGCGACGGTCCACATCAACGGTATCGACCTGCGCGTGGCCGTGGCACACCAGATGGGCAATATCGCGACCGTCCTCAACGAAGTGCGCAGAGCTCGGGCTGAAGGCAGAGAGACGCCATGGCACTTCATCGAAGTGATGGCCTGTCGAGGCGGATGCATCGGAGGAGGTGGACAACCCTATGGCGCGACCGACGAAGTGCGGAAGCTTCGCATCCGTGGCATCTATGATCACGACGAAAAGCGCGAATATCGCTGCTCGCACGACAACCCTTTCATCAAGCAGGTCTATGAGGAATTCCTCGAGAAGCCGGGCAGCCACAAGGCACACGAGCTTCTGCATACGCACTATAGAGAGAAGCCGCTGTATCTGAAGTAAAGCAAGGGTGGGGCGCTTCTGGGCCGAGGGCGCCGGGCACGTCTATGGAGCGCCGCCCCGCTACCCCCGCGGCGCGCGCATCACAAGGCGCATGTGCGTTTCGTGCGCAAGGCCCAGATGATGTTCGCCGCGCCTCTCCAGCCCATCGGCCTCGATTAGGTCCCCGCGGGCGAGCCGGAAAAAACCGAGCAAGCGGGCATCCGCATCGTCCTGAGACGCCGAAATCGTCTTGAGCAGACCTTCCTCGGTACAGACAATGTACCGGATGCGCCCCGCCTTGTTGCGCATGGGCTCTGAGACGATCCTGCCGCGGATAGTGCCCGGGCTTGCCGAGGTGCGCGGCATGGTGGGCGGTTCCTCGGGCGGAGCCTTTCTGAACGCCACCCATGCGGCCTTGAGCAGTGAACGGTCGAGGCCTGCGGAGCGTGCCAGTTCGGCGACCAGCGGTGGGGCATCCCAGGTCCATTCGGAAAAACAGGGCCGCCCTTCGTAGGCGAGCATCGGACAGCATTCCGAGTGGGGACAGGGGCCGACGCAGCCAAGCGCGTTTTCCTTGGCCTGCGTGTGGGACTGCGTTGAGGAAAGAAGAGCGTCGCGCAGCGCCAAGAGAGGAATGCTCGTATAGTGCGCCGAAGGCTCTATGATGAGCAAAACACCTCCGGGCCGCAAAGCCGGCAGAAGCCGCAGCAGAAAATCGCGCCGCCTCTCGAGCCAGTCGGGTGTGCCTTGCCACAGCTCGTTTAGGCTGTGCGAAGCGACGATGAGGTCGAAAGCCTCTCCTTGCGGTACACGAAATTCTTCAAGCTCCATGCATTGTGTGATTATCTCGAAATTCGCCTTCGAAAACACATGTGTATCTACATTTTTGCGCCCCTCTGCCGCGATGTTTCGAGCAATGGCGAGCGCCTTTTCACTTTTGTCGACCAGAAGAGCCTTTTCGGCTCCGAAGACATTCGCCGCAAATGAGGCGGGACCAGGCCCGCTGCCGATGTCCAACACCGAATGGAGCGCCGGAAGCTGGTGCCGTGCGTCGAGCTCCGCAAGAATCAGCGTCGACTCATACAGTGAGACGGCCCAGTAATACAAGAGGTATGTCTGAAGCGAGCCGGGCTCGTCCATGTAGCCGGAAGCGATCCGGGTCCTGTCCCCCGTGAGTCCGCGCTGGAGCGTGTGCAGATTTCCGGCGATGCTGTGCACATTGATCCGTCTATCGATGCCAAGTCCCTGATCGACACTGATATCGTACCAGAAACGGGTTTTCTGAAGTAGCATACTGTCCGATTGTAACCCTGGTTCTATTTCTCGGTCTATATTGTTCACAAATTCCTTTTTTTGATGGTATAATAAAACCACAAAATGAAAATCGATGCTTCGACCATAAGGGCGCTCTTTGTCGACTCTTCTCTTTCGAAGTTCTTTTCGGAGACCGATCTTTTTTATATCGATTTTCCGTCGAAGACTGCCTGTTCGTGTTATACGCTCCGTTACTTCGGTTATGACGATGATGATCTGTTGAATATGGCATCCGGCGCTTTGCCCGTCCACTTTGCGGATAAAGAAAGGGCGGACATGTTTATCCGCCGCCTTATGGCAAACGAGGCGGACAGCGCCATCGACACATTTAGGCTCGCTTCGAAAGACGGTTCGAGCTATCGCTGGGTCCGCTTTTCGGCTAAAGTCGTCACTCGCAATGAAGAAGGCAAGCCGGAGGCCGTCATCGGCCATGTGCTCGACGTGGACGATCTGATCAACTCCCAGGAAGAGATCCGCAACCGCCTCGTCGAGATCGATACCATACGGGAGCTTTTCATCTCGATCAACAAGAGTCTCGATTTCGAGGAGACATTTACGCGTGTCATCGAGCAGCTGCACCGCATCATTCCTTTCGAAAGAGCCACCACGCAGTCTCTCGTGAACGACAGGCTCGTCGTTATCGCAGGATTCGGCTATGCCGAGAAAGAGTTGGAGGGGCTCAGCTTCCCTGCTCAAGGCATCGATAATCCAGCCGTCCGGGCGATTCGCGAGCGCAAAATCGCCATCTGTAACAATGTCCCCGCAGAATTCCCCGGATTCATCAGTGCTTCCAAGGACTTTACCCCACTTTCGTGGCTCGGCATCCCCCTTGTGTACGAGGACAAGGTCATTGGGCTTCTGGCGCTGGACGACAAGGATCCGAATGCATACAACGACCAACACGTGCGGGTAGTCAGTGCACTATCCGACTATATTGCGGTCGCACTGGAGCATGCACAAAAACATCGGTTTGTGACCCGTCAGGCCATGACCGACCAACTCACCGGCCTCGCCAACCGCTATGGTCTCGAAACGCACGGCATGGAGATTTTCCAGATGGCGACCGATCAGGACCAGTCGATCGGCGTGCTGATGATCGATATCGACCATTTCAAACAGATCAATGATGCCTACGGGCACGCCTATGGCGACACCGTGCTCAAGTCGATTGCGCAGGCCATCCGTGCACAGATACGAAATAAGGATTATGCGGTCCGCTATGGTGGGGAGGAGTTTGTGGTGATCCTGCCTGGATTAGGGACCCGCGAAGCTCTCATCGTCGCGGAGCGGTTGCGTATCAAGATTGCGCAGATGACGATCGAAAAAGATCGAAAGTTCCCGACAGTGAGCGTCGGTATCTACGCCGCCATACCAGGGACCCTCGATATCCTGCACGAATTCATTCACAGGGCCGATTTGGCGCTCTACGCCGCCAAAGAGGCAGGGAGAAACCGTTCGCGCGTGTGGTCGACAAACCCTGAATTCTATGTAAACGGATGAGAGCTGGCCCGCTCACACGGTTCTCTTGCGCCTCTCTTCGGCTTTGCGTGAAATGCGATTCCACACCGCGCCCAGACCCATCGCCTTTTTGGCTAGAGAGAGGGTGAGGCGCGCCTCTTCGCGCATGCGCATGGTGCCCTCGTAGATGATTTCCTCGACGAGGCCCTTCTGCGACTCATAGTATGAACGGCGCGTGCGGATCGGATCGAGGAAGGTGTTTATCGCGTTGACAAGTTTTTCCTTTACCTCGACATCGCCTACGGTCCCTGCCCTGTAGCGCGCCTTGAGGTCCTCGACTTCGGCTTTGTTCGGATTGAAGGCGTCGTGGTAGATGAAGACGGGATTGCCTTCGACGGTGCCGGGAATATCGGCACGCACGCGCTTGGGGTCGGTGTACATGGACATGACACGTTTTCGTACGCTTTTTTCATCGTCGGAGAGGAAGATCGCGTTGCCCAGGCTCTTCGACATCTTGGCGTTGCCGTCTGTCCCCACGAGCGAACCATATTCCGACACCATCACCTCCGGAACCGGGAAGGTCTCGCCGTAGAGAAAATTGAAGCGGCGCGCGATTTCCCGTGTCACTTCGACGTGGGCCTCGTTGTCCTTGCCGACTGGCACAAGGTGGGCGCGCGGCAGAAGAATGTCGGCCGCCTGAAGCACCGGGTATCCCAAAAGCCCGAAAGGCATCTCCTCGATGTGCGCGTTCTGGGCCATCTCCTTGAGACTCGGCACGCGGGAAAGCCTCGGCACGGTGATGAGGTTTTCAAAGAAAAGCGAGAGCTCGGTCACCTCGGGCACGGCGGACTGCAGGTATATTACCGATTTTGCAGGATCGATTCCCACCGCCAGATAGTCGAGCACCGCGGAGCGGACATTCTCGGAGAGATGCTCGATGTTTTCCTTTTCCGGTTTTGTGGTGAGCGTGTGAAGATCGGCGATGATAAAGAAGCACTCATATTCATCCTGAAGTCGCACGCGATTTGCAAGCGAGCCGACATAGTGGCCGAGATGTAATTTGCCGGTGGGCCTATCTCCGGTAAGAATGCGCTTTTTCTCCATGATGATGCTCCAGGAAATGAAATGTGGAGCTAGTGTAGCGAATCACGAAAAAAAGGGCAATGAGCGAGGCGAGCCGCGGCGCACTGCGGCGGCAATATTCCAAAGGGGCCGTCAAATGCGCTAGAATAATCATATGTGGCAGATTATCACTCTCTACGTCGCTTTCGTCATCGTGCTGGGTTGTGTCAGTTATATCCTCATGTTTCGACCGAGATTCAGAAGCCTTGAATTTACCAAACAATGCTCGCTGGAGCACGGAGAGATCGACAACGCTTTTCTGGAGCTCGACTGGAAGCAGTGGACCTTCAGCTCGCCTCACGGGTACGCGTTAAAAGGCCAGTATCTGTGCGGCAAAGAGGGTGCCCCGGCCGCGCTCTTCGTGCACGGCATCACGTGGACGCGCTATGGTATGGGCAAATACATGAGGCCTTTCATCGAGCTGGGGTGGAACGTGGCTGCCTTCGATCTGGCTGGCCACGGCGAAAGTTCGGCGCCGAGACGTTTTTACCCTTCGTTTGGCTTTTATGAGAAATTCGATGTCGAAGAGGGCGTGAAGGCGCTCCGCCTGCTCTTTCCTCATGCTGCGTGCTATGGGCTCTTCGGGGAGTCTTTGGGAGCGGCTTCGGCGCTGGAGTATGCTTCCCTTGCAGGTAAGGGCGCCTCGAGGGCGGTCGATTTTATCGTGGCCGATTGTCCATTTTCCTCCATATGGGATGAACTTATGGAACAGTATAGAAGTATTCATGTACCCAACTTTTTTGCCTGGCCGGCCGGTCAGCTGCTGCGCGGGCTTGCCCGTCTTCTGCGCGGATTCGACATCAAGGAGGCTGCACCGATAAAGTCTGTCATGCAGACCGACATGCCGATACTGTTTGCGCACGGCATGGACGATAGCTATGTGCCGACAATGATGAGTGTGCGCATGGCCAGCGCGCGGATGGCGAACAATGTGGGTGTGACCGAGCTTGTGCTTATTCCTGGCGCTAAGCATGCGGATGGCATTATGACGGATAAGGCGCGCTGGCTCGCCGGTGTGACGGCGTTCATCGACCGCGTCTGTAGCGAAAAGAATAGTGCCCATATGAGTGGGCAGAGAGGAGTCTAATCATGGAACTCAATGTCGGGCTTGTGGCGGAAAAAGAAATTGTCGTTGAAGAAAAACATGTGGCTTCGCATTTAGGGTCGGGAGGAGTGCCCGTCTACGCGACGCCGATGATGGTACTGCACATGGAGGAGACTTCCCGTCAGGCAGTGGACCATCTGTTGGGCTCGGACGGCGCAACGGTCGGAGCCTCGATGACGGTGAGGCATCTGGCACCGACGCCGAAGGGCATGAAGGTGCACTTGCGCGCAGAGCTCGTAAAGATCGATGGCCGAATACTCACCTTTAAAGTCGAGGCCTGGGACGAGGTCGAAAAAGTCGGCGACGCTGAGCATGTGCGCGCGATCATCAGCATGGCGAAGTTCGCTGAGCGGATCGAAAAGAAGAAACAGGCCGCCGCGCAGAAATAGCCTGCGCCTACATGCTCTTCCAGAACTTGTAGAATTTGCGCTCCACTGTGTCGAGATCGATGTAGGGATAGAATTTGCATGGCTTCCCATGCTCGGCAAACGCGAAGCCCTCCTTGAGATATTTATACGAGATGTGGTCGATGGGGCAGTCGAGCGAGATACCTTTTACCACTTTCCCAGGCGTATTGCGCACCTCTTGGATGGCCGAGACCAGCCTTGCGGGGTGGATGCCAGGAACATAGCAGCGAATGAGAGGATTTTCTTCGTACTCTTTCAGAAATTCCTGTGCATCGAACTCGAGAAGCGTAAAGGCCACTTTAGGAGCGCCCTTGGAATTGCGCGAATCGGTGATGAATTGGCCGAAATCGTGGCAGTTGAGCTTGGTGAGCACGATAAAACGTATGGGATTCACCTCGAGCATTATTCGGAACTCGTCGGCGTCGATAGAGGGTTCGTAGGGTTTGGCCTCGAGTTCGACATAATCGCCGAGAGAATTGCTGATATAGAGTTTGCCGAATGCACTGTAGTCGATGTGCTCCAATACACGGTAGCTCTTAATGAACTTGGTTGCCTTGGGCCTGCCATCCTCGTGCGGCTTGAGTTCGGAATACGCAGTGTCGATGTCGAAATAGGGATGTCTGAATTCGGGGTCGATTTCGACGAAGATCAGCCTACCCTCAAAATATCGGGTGGAACCCTGGACATAGTGCTTTATGAAATGCTCGGGCTCGAGCTGAGATGCGATGAGGGAATGATTCGGATGAACGATCATATAAAGGTGTTTTTCGTTCGCCATGGAGCAAACCTCCTTAAAGCCCCCGAATGCTAAGCTGCGAGCATGTTCGGAAGAGCCTTATTCTCTTTGTAACCTATATACATTCTTGAGTAAAATTCTTCAATACTTATTCACAATAATGTTGTAATAATATCGCGAGAACAGAGAAAAGAAAAGTGGTGGCCTGAAAAAAGGGAATGCCCTCAGCTCCATATCGTTCGCAGAAATGGAGCAAGAACAAGTGAGATAACGGCCATCAGTTTGATAAGGATGTTGAGCGAAGGCCCCGCCGTGTCTTTGAAGGGGTCTCCGACGGTATCGCCCACGACTGCGGCATGATGCGCGCTAGAACCCTTACCATCCACACTGCGCGACTCGATGAGTTTTTTTGCGTTGTCCCAGGCGCCGCCCGCATTCGACATGAATATGGCGAGAAGCCCACCGGAAACCGTGGCTCCGACCAGCAGGCCCGTGAGCACCGCAGGGCCGCCGATGATTCCCGTCAGAATAGGAGCCATGATGGCCGTGACACCGGGGAGAATCATACTTTTTAGGGCCGTGCGCGTCGAAATGTCGACACAGCTTCGGTAGTCGGGTTCTTCGGTCCCTTCGAGGATGCCGGGCTTTGTGCGAAATTGTCTCCGCACTTCTTCGATCATCGTGAAGGCGGCCTTATAGATGGCGTCCATGGCGAGCGAACTGAAGAAGAATGGAATCATCGCGCCGATGAACAGGCCTATGAGCACGCTGGGGTTTGCCAGGTTCATCGTCTCGAACGAGAGCCCGGCTGCACCGAGGAAGGCGACGATGAGGACGAGCGAGGTCAGGAGCGCCGATCCGATGGCGAAGCCTTTGCCGATGGCTGCGGTGGTGTTGCCTACGGCATCGAGCGAGTCAGTGACCTTCCGCACCTCAGGCTCCATTTCGGACATCTCGGCGAGTCCTCCGGCGTTGTCGGCGATGGGGCCGTACGCATCGACGGAGAGCTGAATGCCGAGTGTCAGCAGCATGCCGAGACCTGCAATACCAATGCCGTAAAGCCCTGCGAGCCGGTTTGCCAGCCCGATGGCAAACCCAATGACGAGAATCGGGAACACCGTGGAGCTCATGCCGACGCCCAGCCCCGAGATGATCGTCGTGGCTGAGCCAGTTATGCAGGACTTCGCGATTTTGCGCACAGGCGGTGTATCGGAGCCTGTGTAATACTCGGTGATGAGACCGATGGCGGTGCCCGCGACAAGCCCCGTGATGCAGGCAAAATAGACGCCGAGCCAGCCGGCGTCTTGTACTCCGATCAGGAAACGGCCGTCGCCTACGGTCACGCGGATGACCGGCAGCAACAGAACGATTGCAATGACCGCCGCCCCGATTGAGCCTGCATTGAGCGCCCTCTGTGGGTGTTTGGCTCGGCTTAGATGCACAAAGAGTGTCCCGATCAGAGAGGCGATCACCCCACTTCCCGCCGCAATGAGCGGCAGTATGGCCAGCCGCAGCTGCATTTCCAGAGGTGCGGATACAGCGATGCCGAGTACCATGCAGCCGATGATGGATCCTGCATAGGACTCGAAGAGGTCGGCGCCCATGCCCGCTACATCGCCGACATTATCGCCGACATTGTCGGCGATGACTGCGGGGTTTCGGTGATCGTCTTCTGGTATACCGACTTCGACCTTGCCCACAAGGTCGGCTCCCACATCGGCGGCCTTTGTGTAGATGCCACCGCCCACCCGCGCAAAGAGCGCCATCATCGAAGCGCCGAGCGAAAACCCCGATATGATCGGCAGTATGGTTCCCGCAAGCATCCCCTCTGCATTCGGCATAAGAAGAAGCAACCCGAGCATGCCGCCAATGCCCAGCAACACAAGGCCGACGACGGTCATGCCCATCACCGACCCGCTCGAAAACGCAATTCTAAGGGCCGGTAGTACACCCCGCTGGGCGGCTTCGGCCGTCCGAGCGTTGGCCTTGACCGCGATACTCGTGCCAAACCATCCTGCGGATGCCGAGAGGACTACGCCAAGCAAAAAAGAGATGCTCTGCAGTTTTAGAGTGCCATGGTTGAAGAAGAACAGAAGGAGAGCGACAACAGGGACAATAAAGCCTACTGCCCGATATTCTCTTGTAAGGAAGGCGTGAGCTCCATCGGCGATATAGCCGGAAATGCGGGTAACCGTGGGGTTGTAGAGAGGTATTCTTTTGATGACACTGCTTGTAATCAAGGAGTACACAAGCGCTACCAGGGCGGTTAGGACGGAAATAATCACTCCGTTCAATAGCATCGACGACCTCCTATTTTGGGGGAACTTGAGCCTGTATTGCGTTGACGACACATTATAGGGGTAGGTTTCAAAATCTGGCAATATAAAAAAGAAATAAATGCTTGGTCGAGTATATCCGAAAAGATTTCATAATTATGCGTTCCAAACCTTGACAAAAACGAGGATTTGTATTTTTATTGAGGCACTTTGTTTTTGGGAGGGGCATATATGGAATGCTCACTTCTCACCTCTATCGCCTCACAATCTTTGGGGACTCTTCGGAGGGCC
>DIXD01000093.1 GCA_002435985.1 Spirochaetaceae bacterium UBA6089 | reverse complement strand
AACGATCTGCATTACGTCGAGCGCGAAGACGCCGTCGCCCACGACATCCTGCTCTGTATCGGCACGAACCGAAAGCGCAATGACCCTTCGAGGATGCGCTTCCCGAACGACCGGTTCTATTTAAAGAGCCCTGAGGAAATGCAGGCACTCTTCGCTGAAGTCCCCGAAGCGCTTGCGAACACACTCAAGATCAATGAGATGGCCAAGCTCAAGATCGAGTTTCCAGGCCCGCTCTTGCCAGACTACAAGGTCCCGGAAGGATTCTCCACGCCCGAAGAGTATCTGCGTTACATCGCGCGAGAAGGCCTCCATACCCGCTATGCAAACCCAAGCCCCGAAGCTGTCGAGCGCCTCGAGTTCGAGCTCGATGTCATCATCAAGATGGGATTTACAGGGTATTTCCTCATCGTGTGGGACTTCATCCACTGGGCAAAGGAGCATGGTATCCCCGTGGGGCCTGGACGTGGTTCGGGGGCAGGTTCGATCGTCGCGTATTCCATGCGCATTACGGACATCGATCCTCTGAAGTATGACTTGCTGTTCGAGCGATTTTTGAACCCCGAGCGCATCTCCATGCCCGACTTCGATGTCGATTTCGATTTCGAGAGACGAGGCGAGGTCATCGACTACGTCGCCGAAAAATATGGCCACGACCGTGTTGCACAGATCATCACCTTCGGCACGCTGAAGGCGAAGGCTGTGATAAAAGACGTAGCCCGTGCCCTCGACATTCCTTTCGACGAGGCGAACCAGATCGCCAAACTCGTTCCGGAGGACCTCAAAATATCCCTCGCCAAGGCCCTCGCCAAGGAGCCCAAGCTCGCCGCCCTCGTTCAGAACCCGCGATACTCCGAGCTCTTCTCCATCGCCGCAAAACTGGAGAATCTCCACCGGCACAGTTCTCTCCACGCAGCCGGCATCGTCATTGGCAAATCGGTGCTCACGGACTATGTGCCGCTCTATAAGGATCCAAAGACCGGGCTCGTGGCAACGCAATACACCATGGAGTATCTCGAGAACTGTGGCCTCGTGAAGATGGACTTTTTGGGCCTCAAGACCCTCACACTGATCCGCCACACTCTCGAACTTCTCCGCAAGCGCGGCATCGACATCAAAGAAGAAGATATCCCCGATGCCGACCCTAAAACCTTCAAGATGCTCTGCGATGGCAAGAGCACCTCTATTTTCCAGTTTGAATCGCAGGGTATGCGGTCGATCTTGAAGCGTGCGAAGCCTTCGAGCATCGAAGACCTCATTGCGTTGAACGCACTCTACCGGCCTGGTCCCATGGACTACATCGATCAGTTCATCAATTCTAAAAACGGCCAGATGGCCATACGCTATCCCCACCCCTCCCTCGAAAAATATCTCAAAGGAACCTACGGCGTCATCGTGTATCAGGAGCAGGTCATGCAGGTCGCGCGCGAAGTGGCGGGATACTCGCTGGGAAGGGCGGACCTCCTGCGGCGCGCAATGGGGAAGAAAAAGTTCGAGATTCTGCAGAAAGAGGAAGGGCCCTTCATCGAGGGCGCCGTAGCCCGCGGATACAGCAGGGAGGATGCCAAGAAAATCTTCGAGATATTGATACCCTTCGCAGGCTATGGTTTCAATAAGTCGCACGCGGCTGCCTACTCGGTCATTGCCTACCGGACTGCCTACCTCAAGGCCAACTATCCCGCAGAGTTCATGGCGGCAAACCTCACCAACGAGATAAGCAACACCGACAAGCTCACGGAGTACATCAGCGAGGCCCGCCAGATGGGGCTGTCCGTGCTGCCGCCGGACATCAATCGCTCCGAGGCGAATTTCAGTGTAGATCAAGGCCAGATTGTCTATGGTTTTCTGGGCATCAAAGGTGTGGGCGAGGGCATTGCGAGGGCTATTCAGAAAGAGCGCGAGTTGCACGGTGCCTTTGTCGATTTCGTCGATTTTTTGACACGGCTCCACGACGTCGGCCTTAACCGAAAGACGATGGAGTCGCTCATAATGGCGGGGTGCTTCGATTCGCTGAAGCACGGACGCCGCCAGCTTCTGAATAACCTCGAACGCGCAATGGAGTATGTCGAGGGTAAGCGCGCCTTCGAGGCTTCGCGCATAGGATCGCTCTTCGATATGGAGGACCTAGGCTCATACCCCGACTTCGTATTCGAGCCGGCCGATGAATTCTCCAACCAAGAGATGCTGCAGTCGGAGAAGGAGCTCTTGGGATTTTTCTTCTCGGCGCATCCGATGGATGAGTACCGGATGATATGGGAGCGCTCGTCCACCATCGATATGGGACACCTCGACCACGCGAGCCCCAACCGCGAGTACATCGCGGTCGCGCTCCTCAAAGAATTCCGTGTGCACACGACGCAGAACGGGAGGCGGATGGCCTTCGGTAAACTCGAGGATTACCGCGGATCCATCGACATAGTGATCTTTCCCGACATGCTCGAGAAGAACGAAGGAGCCTTCGTCAAGGATCGCGTGCTCTGTGTACGGGGCACCTTCGACAATTCCCGCCGCACTCCTTCGTTGAAAATCCAAGAGCTTCTCGACCCCGAGGCTATGAAGAAGATGTCCTGGCGCGAGCTCCACATCCAGCTGTCGCCGGCACTCTGCCGCGCGGAGTCGGGCGGCGCCGTTGAGCAGTCCGGCGAATCAGGTTTATATCAGCTTAGGGATGCGGTATATTCTCTCCATGGGCAGTGCAAGGTCATCTTCCACCTCCCGCTGTCCAGGGGAGGCGAAGCCCTGATCGAGGCAGGGCCCCATACCACCTGCTCGGCGAGCGATGAGGACATTGCGCTGTTGAAAAAGCAGCCTGTGGTGGCGGAGGTCTGGCGAGTATGAACATAAAGATTCTCGGCAATGGAGGGTTTTACAACGAGGGCTTGCCGTACAACGCGATGGCGATAGACGGCCATGTGCTCGTGGAGACGCCCCCCGATATTCTGCAGTCTCTGATGCAGCAAGGGATGAGCCCCGCCCAGATGGACACTGTCTTCATAAGCCACATCCACGGCGACCACTGTTTCGGCTTTCCCTTCTTTTTTTTTAACTGGCTTTACTGGGGCGAGGCCGACTCCCACTACAACAGGGGCACGCGGCTTGTCGTCATCGGCCCTCAAGGCCTTGCGGGCCACCTGCGCGAACTCATGCGCCTCGCGATTCCGACCGAACACCCATACCTACGCGATTTCGACCAGAGGGTGCAGATTGTCGAGATCGATGAGGACGATGTCATCGCCGTCAAGGGGAATCTCTGGTTCGGATTCAGGCGCATGGCGCATTCTCTACCGACCTTCTCCCTGATTGTGGGTGAGAGAGGGCAAGAAGAGGCTCTCCCCTCGTCCTCGGAATATCTCAAAAAAGCCCTCTTTATCTACAGCTCGGACACCTCCATGTTCGAAGGCGTGCGGGTACTCCTGGACTCGGGAGCGAAGCTCATCCTCTGCGATACGAATGGGGAAAAGGAGAAGGGAGTGCACATGAGCCCGCAGGAACTCATGGCCACTGCGGTGGCACAAAGCCTGTCCGGTGCCAATGGCGGACGCCTCCGCGATTTTGAAAGCGGGCGCATCCGTGGCATTCACATGAGCAAAAAAATGGAGAGGGCGGGGGATCTTCGGTTCGTACAACCAGGAGAAGAGTTCAGCATAAGATAGATCCTGTTGCTCGCCTATCTCGCTTTTGGTCATGTCTATTGCAGGCCACCTATGTCCGCAAGCACCCAGTCGGCCAATTCTTCCCACAGCGAAAAGGAAAAGTCCGCGACGGGGTACCGTCTGCCCCGCCGGGCCGCACGCATGCCGACCCGTTTCGGACCATCGATATCGTAGGCAGTGTTGTTGCCGACGTAGAGAATTTCGGGAAAGTCTATGCCCAGCACCGCGGCCATGTCCCTGAAAGCCCGGGGATGGGGCTTGAGCACTCCTGCATCCTCCGCGCAGAAGGAGGACTCGAAGATATCCGAAAGGCCGAGTGCAGCTATCTTTTCTTGGGGCGGCAGGTCTGAAAGCGCTGCGACACGTATCCCACTGCCGCGAATTTTTTCGATTGCAGCTCTCACTTCCGGATAGGGGCGGATCAATGCAAAACGCTTCGGAAGTTCGATGTAGAAGAGCTGTTCCATGAGTTCGCGCGCCTGCGTCTGACCAATGCCCAGCCCTCGGGCCATGAGCGAGGCCTGGAGTCTGTGAAGGTCCTCTCTGCTTTTGGGAGTATAGTCATCTTTTTTCTGAAGCGATCGCAGTTTTTTTCTGACAGATGCAAACTCAGCAACAACCCGGGGATGGGCGAATAAGATGTCGATGCACCGCATATAGAGAGAATGTGCGGGATAGAGGGTGCCGTCGACATCGAATACGACGGCACGAATACGCCTTTTCTGCTGCACACACACTATATACAGGATGAGGAGGACCCCTGTCCACCGCCGCCCGATCGCAGGGCAGCAGTGGACAGGGGTCCTCCTTGCAGGATGGATGGAACGGCCATGGCACGGAGCGCTTTTGTCCTCAGAAGGTGCGAGCCCTGTAGCTCGTGTGCAATAGTTCGTGAGACAGGTGCCCGAGGGGTTCTCCGAGAAACTCCTTGTACAGCGTTTGAATAGCAGGGTTCTCGTGGGATTTTCGTATGGGGAGGATGCTGTCCTCGGTGTAGAGGGCCTGGCTCCGAGCAAGTTTTGTCTTGGAATTGGAGAGCACGGGCTGGCCGCCACCGCCGATGCAGCCGCCTGGACAGGACATGATCTCGATGAACTGGTAGGGGCTTCTGCCGGCACGAATCTCGTCGAGGAGTATGCGCGCGTTCGAGAGCCCATGCGCCACGGCGACGCGAATGGGGTTGCCCCCGAGCACCACCTCGGCGCTCTTGATCGAGGTAAAGCCGCGCACTTGAGTAAATTCGATTTTCTCGAGGGGCTTTTTTTCGACTATCTCGTAGACGGTGCGGAGGGCTGCCTCCATGACACCGCCCGTGGTACCGAATATGGTCGCAGCTCCTGTCGAGCGGCCAAGAGGATCGTCGAAGTCTTCCTCCTGCAGATCTGCAATATCAATGCCGGCGAGCTTTATCATGCGGGCTAGTTCTCGTGTGGTGAGAGCCCAGTCGACATCGAAGAAGGAGCGCAAGCCAGCAAGCTTGGCGTCTTTCTCCTTCCACCAATCCCAAGCCGAATCCATCTCCTTGCGTCGCGCCTCGTATTTCTTTGCGGTGCACGGCATGATCGAGACGACGCGCATCTTGTCGGGTGTGATTCCGGCCGTCTGCGCATAGTATGTCTTCGCCACGGCCCCGAACATCTGCTGAGGGCTCTTACAGGTCGAGACATGCCCAAATAGGTCCGGGTAGAACCCTTCGATAAAGTTGATCCATCCGGGCGAACACGAGGTTATCATCGGAGTGGTTCCGCCATGAGACAGGCGCTCGAGCAGTTCGCTGCCCTCTTCCATGATGGTCAAGTCGGCGGCAAACTGTGTGTCGAACACTTTGGCAAAGCCGAGACGCCGGAGCGCGGCGACCATCTTGCCCGTCACGAGGCTCCCTGGTGGCAGACCGAGGGCTTCTCCGAGCGAAGCGCGGATTGCCGGAGCCGTCTGAACCACGACGAGGAGCTTGGGATCCTGCAGTGCACCGAAGACCTCTCTCGAATCGTCCTTCTCGGTGATCGCGCCGGTGGGGCACACGACCGAACACTGACCGCACTGCACGCAGGCGCTCTGTGCCAGTCCCCGGTCCATGAAGGTCGAAACCCGCGTTCGGGCTCCGCGGCCCGTAAACGCTATGGCGTTGATCCCCTGCGTCTCTTCGCAGACCGACACACAGCGGCCACAGAGAATGCACTTCTCGTCGTCGCGCACGATGCCTTCCGACGTCGTGTCGGGGGCAGGATATCTCTTGTAAGAAGGGAAACGGTCGGCACGGACTCCAAGGAGATTGGCCACCGTGCGCAGTTCGCAGGTATCGCCCCTTATGCAGGAGAGACAATCCGTCGGGTGGTTCGCCAATAGAAGTTCTATGGCGGTCTGGCGTGCCCGCAGTACACGAGGGCTGGAAGTATGTATTTTCATACCAGGCGTGGGATTCTGCACGCAGGAGCGCACCAGGGCCTTAGCCCCCTCCACTTCGACGACGCAGACACCGCACGAGGCGTTTTTGGATATTCCTTTGAGATAGCACAGGGTGGGAATTTTGACACCGACGCGGGCGCAGGCTTCCACGATGTTTTCGGACGGGTCAACCTTTACCTGCTGATTATCTATGGTGATCTCTATGAAGTTTTCCATGGTCCGTCTCCTTTATTCACTGACAGAAATGCCTCGCGGCTCGCGCTTGTGTTCTCGCACATCGCAGCGCAGACAACGGTTTGCTTCGATGCGCGCTTGTTCGCCGGTATATCCGAGATTGATCTCCATGAAATTGCTCTTGCGCGCGTTGACGGGGAGCATGGCGGCGCGGGTCATCTTTTCTTTGCTGATCTTGAGCGGAATTTCCATCTTGTAGTCGAAGCGGCGGAAAAGGCTTTCGAAGCGTTTTTTCCCGCTCAAGGCCTGATCGACGATCTCGGCAACGGTTTTCGCCTGGCCCATGGCCTCGGCAGCGGTCGCAGGCCCAAGCACGGCATCGCCGATGGCATATACTTTGGGGTTCGAGGTGACCAGCGAGAAGGGATCGACCTTGATGCGACCGTTTTTCATGCACTCGACGCCGATCGAGTCGATGCCGGCAATTTCGACTTTTTCGCCGATTGCCAGAATGACCGTGGAACAAGAGATGTCCTCGAATTTGTCGGTGGGAATGGGGGTGGGCCGGCCCGAAGAGTCCACGGGGCCGGCCTTCATGCGCTGGATCCGGATGGCCCTTACGATGTGTTTGCCGTCTTTCTGTTTCGTCAGTATCTCGACGGGAGACGCCATGCAGATGAGGTCGATGCCTTCCTCCAGTGCGCCTTTTAGCTCTTCTTCATTGGCGGGCATGTCGATTTTCGATCTTCGGTAGACGACGCTCACCGTGGAGCCCAGACGAAGAGCCGAGCGAGCTGCATCGATTGCGGAGTTGCCGCCGCCTATAACCACCACTTCGCCGCCCGTGTGGATTTTTTCTTTTTGGGTGAGCGCTTTTAAAAAATCGCAGGCCTTGTAGACGCCCTGTGCATCTTCGCCGGGTACGCCGAGCGAGAGCTCGGAAGCGGCGCCGGCCGCGACGATGATCGCGTCGTTCGAATCAGCCAGCCGCCGCCACTGCTCGGGCTCCGAGATGCGGGTGTTGTAGACAAACCGCACGCCAAGCTTTTCGATGAAGCTGATTTCTTTTCTCAGCACGTCCTTCGGTAGCCGGTATGCAGGGATGCCCCAGCGGAGCACGCCGCCTGCCTCACTGCTCGCTTCATAGATCGTCACCTCATGGCCAAGACGAACCAGGTACGAAGCTGCGGTGAGCCCTCCAGGCCCTGCGCCGATGATGGCGACGCGTTTGCCGCTCGAAGGGAGTTTTTCCTTGATCAGTTTGGCGTATATCTGCTTTTCGCGGCCCATCTTGTACATCGTGTCGGCAAGGTAGCGGTGGATTTCACCTTGGGAGACCGGCTCATCCAGCAAGTCGCGGCGGCAGCGCATACGGCAGTGGAAGTGGCAGATGCGCCCTATGGTGCCGGGCAGGGGGTTCTCTCGCAGGGTGAGCTCGAAGGCATCCTCGATGCGATTTTCTTTTAGGAGCTCGAGATATCCAGGAATATTCATGTGCAGGGGGCAGGATGATTCACAGAGCGCGATATAGAGGTTTTCGCAGACGCCTGCAGGGCATCGCTTGCCTTTTATGTGCTGAATGTATTCGTCGCGGAAGTACTTCAGCGTCGTGAGAACAGGATTCGCGGAGGTCTGCCCTAGGCCGCAGAGCGAAGAATCCTTGACCGTCAGGGCGAGGTCCTGGAGGGTATCGAGGTCTTCCTCCGCGGCTTCGCCGTCCGATACTCTTTGGAGGATATGCAGCATCTGGGAAGTGCCTTCGCGACACGGCGTGCACTTTCCGCAGGATTCGCTCACCACAAAGCTGGTGAAGTACCGGGCGACGTCGACCATGCAGTTGTCTTGATCCATGACGACCATGCCGCCCGAGCCCATAATGGCGCCCAGTTCCGCCAAGTGTTCGTAGTCGATGGGTGTCTTGAAGAGGCTTGCAGGCACACAGCCGCCGGAAGGACCGCCGCACTGTACGGCCTTGATCTTCTTTTTGGGGCCCATGCCTCCGCAGATGCCGTAGATTACGCTTTCGAGGGTACTGCCGAGGGGAAGTTCCACAAGGCCGGTATTGCGCACCTTGCCGACAAAGCTGAACACCTTCGTGCCTGGGCTCGTTGATGTGCCGAAGCCCGCGAACCATGTGCCACCCCGTGCGACGATGACGGGAATGTTGCACCATGTCTCGACGTTGTTGATTGACGTTGGCCGACCATAGAGGCCTTTTTGGGCGGGGAAGGGAGGGCGCGGCCGAGGGCGCCCCGCATTGCCCTCGATGGATGCGATGAGGGCGGTCTCCTCTCCACAGACAAAGGCTCCCGCTCCGGTCACCACCTCTATGTCGAACGAGAATTTCGTCCCAAGAATGTTTTTCCCCAAAAGGCCATATTCGCGAGCCGCCTCGATCGCTTTGGTGAGTCTATAGACCGCAAGGGGGTATTCTGCCCGGACATAGACAATGCCGCGGTTTGCACCCATGGCGTAGGCGCCGAGGAGCATGCCCTCGAGGAGCATATGCGGATCGGACTCGATCTCGTTTCGGTTCATGTAGGCGCCGGGATCGCCTTCGTCGGCGTTGCAGATAAGGTAGCCTTCGCCCGGGCTGTCGAGGAGCGACTGGCGCATGATCGACCACTTCTTCCATGTGGGGAAACCCGCGCCGCCGCGGCCTCTGAGACCGGATATTTTCACTTCTTCGATGATGGCCTCAGGCGGCAGGGAAGTGAGCGCCCGCACAAGGCTGCGGTATCCACCGATCGCGATGTATTCTTCGATGCATTCGGGATCGATCATGCCGGCATCGCGTAAGACGATTTTTTCTTGATCCTTGAAGAAATTTAGCTCTTTCCATGTGGGAAGCTGCTCGTACCCGCGACCAAACTCGAGCTTGGATGTTCTGAAGTCCCACTCTTCTATGCGCGCTTCGGCGAGCTTGGCGATCTTATCGTATGATGCATCGTTGGCAAGACCGTCCATGAGGCGAGAAGCCTTATGGACATCGACATCCGTAAAGAAAAGCACCGGTTTGCCCGGCCTCCACGTCATGACGACAGGCTCGGCCGCACAGAAGCCGAAACACCCGACGCGTCGCACGTGGACGGCCTCAGTGCTCTTCTGTGTGAGGACTTCCCACACTTTGTCCGCGCCGGCCCCGATGCCGCAGGTGCCCATCCCCACCGAAATCCAGGGCGTATTGCCATACAAATGCTTCATGCCCTCTTCTGCAAGAAAACCGAGGTCAATGGTCTTCGTCATACCTCGCCCCCTTTCTTGAGTCTTTCCAAAAGAGAGACAAGTTTGCTGACTGTCATGCGCGAGAGCACCTTGCCGTCCACCATAATGACGGGTGCGAGGGCGCATTGACCGAAGCAGGCTACTGTGCGGATTGTGGCGAAAGTGTCGCTGCTGGTAATCGAATTCTCTTCTTCTTCTTTGAATTCTTTTATGCCGAGCCGCGAGAGCGCTTCATTGAGAAGCACCAACGAACCCCTTGTGTGGCAGGCTGTCCCCCGACATACGACGATGACATGCTCTCCTTGTGGCTTCAGGCTGAAGAATGAATAGAAGGTCGCCACCGAATATACCTGCGAAAGCGGTACATTGAGCCTTTTGGAAACTTCTCTCAACGTGTTCTCCGAGAGATATTTTTGAGGATCATTCTGCTGGGCTTGCTCCAGAGCGCCGAGCAGGCTGCCGTTTCTCCCCTTCCACGACTCGATGATGTCATCGAGGCCCTGCGTTTTTGCGTTTGATATGATTTTGGGCATGCTGCCTCCTTCAATTCATTAAATATTTTGATATAGATTTTTCTATTTGTCAAGAAATATTTATCTATAAAATTATATCATTAATAATCTATATAGCCGATTTTTAATACTAAATATTATTTCGATAAAAATTTATTTAATTAAAAAGGATTGCACCGCCATCTATTTTATTGAATACTGAGTATATATGTCGTTGTCGAATTGGTCCGATACACCTTGTTTCCGCCCCAAATGGCCTCCGCGATTCTTTCATCCGAGCGTGGAGGCGGTGGGGCGTAAGTTGAAGCGTATATTCGACCAAAATGCAAATACGGAATATTTTTCCTGCGAAGAGATTCGCGATTATTCATATTACGAAAGTCTTCTTCTGCAAGGGCTCGAGGGGATAGATCGCAGAATAGAGCGCGGCTCGCTCATACCCATGGAGCTGGCCGACTACCCGAAGATCATTCGCGCCGACAACGGTAGGGTGCGCGCCTGTATCTACATCGGTTCCTTCGATCCTTTTCAACTCACCCACCTGATGGTGGCGGTCCGCTTTCTCGCCTCGGAATTGAGCAATTCGGACTTTGTCATCGTGGTGCCCGAGGGTTCTCCCGATCCTGCCAAGCCGCTCCAGACCGATTACGCCTTTCGTCTCTCGATCGCAAAAATGCAGATCGAGGGTATTTTCGACCCCTTCATCAAAGTGCTCGACCTCGGCGTGCAGGCGGACACCATCGAGATCGTGAGGCGGTTCATCGGGATGCACAGCGGACTAGCGCTCGAGCTGACGCACCTCATAGGCTCCGATGTTCTGCCGATCGCCGCCCGTTATATCGGTCAGGATATGTCGACGTGGAAAAAAGAAGCCAAAGAATCCTGTGTGAAATACCTGCACCGTATCCATGTCGTGCAGCGTGCAGGTGCTGCGGTCGAACCTTCATATGTCGAGGCAATTGAACACGAAGGCGTCAATGTCGTTCTAGACTCCAGCATCGTCGCCGCCCCCTCGAGTACCGACTTTCGTACGAGGCAGGCCTTCACCATCGTATTACCGACACCGTCCATCCGCGATAAAATGGAAATAATGTTTCGCTACCATATGCACAGAAGCTGGTCATCCGATCAGGAATAGTGTATATAGAATACATGAACATACAGTCGATGAAACTTATATTTTTGGGGCCCCCTGGAGCCGGCAAGGGCACGATCTCCAAAATGGCCGCCGAGAGGCTCGGTATTCCACAGATAAGCACGGGCGACATATTTCGTGCTGCGGTGAAAGAAAAGACAGAGCTTGGGCTCAAGGTCCAGTCGATCCTTGCTGCCGGGGGACTTGTGCCCGACGAACTCACGATCGCCATCGTCAAGGAGAGGCTGTCGTGGCCGGATGTGCGACAGAGCTATATCCTCGACGGCTTTCCCCGGACCATCCCTCAGGCGGAGGCGCTTGCCGCTTTTTCGTCGCCCGACGCGGCAGTGGATTTTGAAGTCAAGGATGATCTCATTCTGTTTAGGCTTACCGGGCGACGCGTATGTAGAAGCTGCGGCGCGATCTATCACAGAGTTACCAAGCCTCCGAAGGTCGACGGCATCTGCGATCTCTGCGGCGGAGAGCTCTACACCCGTAATGACGATAGAGAGGAGACCGTCAAGGAGCGACTCAGGGCATACCACGAAGAGACAGAGCCCCTCATCGACTATTATGCGCAAAAGAGCCGGCTCCTTCGCATCGACGGTAGCCCCGACGCCGAAACCGTCTACACCACATTCATTTCCGAAATAGGTCGTTTTCTGAAAAAATGAAGCTATCTGGTGTCGTACCAATACGGCGGTGGGCATCTCTGTTGCTCTCCGTCATGTTGCTGTGTCTTTTGCCCCTCGCCTCCCCACACGATATGTCCTTCGCAGCGCAGACACAGACGGTGCTGCCCTCCGGGCAGATCGAGCCGGGGCGATGGGGCGGTACCTTGGTGTTGCGTCAGACTCAGCAGTCGCAGGGGGAGCAGAGCCAGTTCAGCTTTGATCTTGTCATTAAGATACTCGCCGATGACAGGGGTATTCTTGTCGATATTCCAGATCAAGGCCTTTTTTCGTATCCCATCGACCGATACTCCATCGATGCTGACCGGATCAGCCTTGTGTTCGATGCGATGGGGGCCGAGGAAGAGCTCAGCTTTACAGGGAATTTTTCAAGTTCCTTTGTGCCGAGGGACGGCAATCGAAAGGGTGGTATCGTCGGCACGGTCCGAGGGCGCTCATGGAGCGGCTCGTTCTCTGTGCAGAAGGAGATGACGGCGCCGCCCCAAGGAGAGATTTCCGTCGATCTTCCCGTCGAGGGCGGGTCCCTCCCGGCGACCCTCACCTTTCCTGTTCGCAGTAAGGCAGTGCTCGAGGCGGATGCGCCGGCGAGTTTTCCCCTCGTCATTCTTGTGGCCGGTGCAGGAAAGACCGACAGGGACGGAAACAATGTCGACGTGCCGGGCAAGACCAATTCTCTCAGACAGCTGGCAGAAATGCTCAGAGAGCGCAACGTGGGTACGCTCCGGTACGACAGGAGGGGCACTGGGGAAGCCTACAAGCTCGAGGTGCCCGGCATCATGACGAGTTTTTCCCAACATGTGGTCGACCTGGCTGCGGTGATACGGGCAGTCGCCGCACTGCCCCGTCAAGGAAGGCTGATCGTCGCAGGCATGAACGAGGGAGCCTGGATGGCGATGGCAGCTCTGAATGCACTGGGTGAAGAGGCTTCGGTTGTCGATGGGCTTGTGGTGCTCGATGCGAGTGGCGAAAGCCCAATGGAGAGCTTGCGGCAGTCCCTCGAAGGGCTCGATCCACAAAGCCGCGAAAAAGCCCTCGAGGCGGCCCAGACACTCGTCGACAGCGGGACCTTGATCGAGGTGCCGGAGCACCTTGCCACGTTCTTCTCACCGGGCCGAAAGGATTGGCTTGCTACCTGGCTCGCGTTCGATCCTGTCGCGGCGTTGAAAAAGGTCACCACACCGGTCCTCCTCGTATACGGCGAGCACGACATGCAGGTGAGCAAGGCAGCGTTTGCAAAACTCGCCTCGGCGAAACCCCAGGCCGGCATCCGCGTGGTCCCAGGCATGAACTATGTGCTCAAGGAAGTGCACAGTGAGGATGAGAATTATGCCGCTTTCACCGATCCTTCGTTTAAGGTCCCCGCCCTGCTTGCAGATTTGCTCGCCTCGTATGCCAAAGCGCAGCCTGGGCCGGAAGGGCTTATGCCTTTTACGTCGGGGTCTTGAACAACTTCAGGGCCCCAGCCAGGGGTAAGAAGAAGCCCTTGGGCGCGCGAATAAGCCTCTGGGGCACCTATAAGCCTCTGGGCGCAAAAAGGCGTACTCGCGATCAGCGTGATGCCGAGCTGCCTGAAAGCTTCTGGTTGGTGTTCTCAGGGTTTGGAAATAGGGCCAGGGCAGCATCGACGATCTGTTGTGCAGACATCGCAATGGGCTGACTCAGAAAGAGATCTCCATGCTGTTCGATGCTGTTGTCGGGTGAAATGGGGATGCCTACGCTGCTCAACCTGCTTGTAATCAGCACCCACATGAATTTCATAATGGGTTTATAGGTTCGGGCAGTCTGCTCATCTTTCATCTGAATCCGAAATACAACGCTATAACGAGCCTGGGGACTGCCCGTGGGTGGAGCAAGCGCGTCGCGCGTCGCGCTCATCAGTATGCCGTCGAAAGGAAGTGTGATGCCTTCAAGAATCGGCAACTGTATGGCGAGCAGAGACCTTGCATCGAGGTACATCCCCATGTCGGCATTGCCGGCGACGAGGCCACTCTGCCTCGCTATGGCTGCAGTCTCGTCGGAAGGGACTACCGGGTTTGGAGGGCTCCATGTCGCGAAGTGCAGTTGTCCATCGGAAGGCCCACGGAGGTAGAGTATGCCGTTTTTGGCCGCATAGCCTCCATCAATTCTTTGCCAGTTGTTGTCGAAGCTGAAAGAGAGCGAGGTCAGCAGGCTTGGGAAGTTACCGGCAAAGACCATTTCGAGAGCTAACTTTTGAGTGTCAGGCTTTTGAGCGGCCGGATTTTGAGTGTCGTCCCAGGATACCCCAATTCCGACGGCGTCGGCTCTCGTGAGTGTCTTGTCGAGGCGATTTCGGTCGATTGGTTTGTGGTCTTTATTTTTCTGATCGGATGCGGCTGCCATGATGGACTCGATGGTGGCATCGTCGAAGGATGCGACCATATCGCGTAGAAACATGGTATTCGCTCTGACCAATAGTTGAGGTGTTTTTTCGAATTGATCGAAAAGCCCCGCAACTGAGGTCTCTCGCGGAATCGAGGCACAGGCGATGGCCAGAAAAAAGACTGTCGAAAGGATAGTGAGCATCCCGAGTTTTGTCATGAGCTTTTTGTGCCATGCGTTGTGGAAAGAGATTTTCATACGATTCGGATCCCCTTTTTGTGCATCGAGTCTGTGAACGCCTCTCTGTGCGTCCGTGCCGCAAGATTCCGTCGTTCGAAAGGCGAATTTTTAGTCATGTCGAAATATATCACATAATCGCTCTTTATGTAGATGTGTTACCGGCAGAAGTGCCAAGACGGCGCCGGCATGCCTCGAGCTGATTCAATGCTCGAGGCCTATGAAGCCCATGGTGACGCTCCTCCGAAAATCGTGCTATCATAATTTTTACAATCAGTCTGGAGGTTGCCTATGGCTCTCGAGCGCACCTTTGTGATGCTTAAACCCGGGGTACTGTGCAGGCGCATCGTGGGTGAAATCATTTCGCGGATCGAACGCAAGGGGTTCGTCATTATAGGACTCAAGATCATGCGGATTTCGCGTGACCTGGCGGAACAGCACTACGCCGAGCATAGAGGCAAACCGTTTTTCGGCCAGCTCATCGAGTATATCACTTCGGAGCCTGTCGTCGCGATGGTGCTCGAAGGCGACAATTCGGTGAAAATGATGCGTCTCCTTTGCGGAGCGACAAGTCCTGAAGAGGCCTTGCCCGGCACTATCCGCGGCGATTACGCCATGCATACAAACTTCAACATCATTCATGCGTCGGACTCTCCGGAAGCTGCAGCCCGGGAAATTGGGCTTTTTTTCAGGCCCGATGAACTTGTCGACTGGTCTAACGAAAACAGAAATTGGATATGAAAGAGAGGAATGACATGACAGGGCAAACGACAATTCCGATGTGGAGCCTCGACGAAGTCTTCCCCGGCTTTGAATCGGAGGCATACAGAAGCGCAAAGGATGAAGTAAAGACGATGCTCGAAACCATGCGCCGTCATCTGGCTGAGGTTGAGCCTCCTCGAGGAGAGACGGAGTTCTCCGACTGGCTTTTTGACCTTTTGGGCAGACTCGACCGTCTCGAAGTGCTGGCGAGCACTCTGTCGGCATACGTCTATGCGCGTTTCTCCACGGAGACCAAAAATCATCAGGTGCTTGCCGAACTCAACAAGGTCGAGGCGCTGCTTGTCCCTGCGGCCACCGTGCGAGTGCTCTTTCGAAACCTCCTCGCGCGATGCGCAGACAGCGTGAAATGGGCCGTCGAACACGATGGGCGCCTCAAGGAGTATGCATTTGTGCTTGAAGAAGCGCTGATGTTCCAGAAGCACCAGATGGCGACGGAGCTGGAAGACTTGGCTGCTGACCTGAGCCGCTCGGGGGCGGACGCATGGTCGCGCCTTCAGGAGTCGATTTTGGCGAACTCGAGCGCCCTATGGGATGAGGCGAGCGGAACGCGCAAGACCATGGTGGAACTTCGGAACCTTGCCTACGACCCAGACCGCACTGTGCGAGAAAAGGCATACAGACTCGAGCTCGGTATATGGAAGACTTACGAGATCCCTGTTGCGGCGGCGCTCAACGGGGTCAAGGGCACGGTCTCTACGCTGAATAAGAGGCGCGGCTGGGAGAGCGCGCTCGATAATTCGCTCGCACAGGCACGCATCTCGAGGGCCACTCTCGATGCCCTCATCGGCGTCATGGAAGATTCGCTGCCCCTCTGGCGGCGCTATATGCGCGGAAAGGCGCGTCTTCTTGGCCTCGAGCGCCTTTCGTTCTTCGACATCTTTGCGCCCCTGCAACAGCTCGGCGCTGCGATACCGACGTTTGAGTGGGACGAGACAAGGGATTTTATCGTCCGTCAATTTGAGACCTTCGATGCCGATATGGCCCGCTTTGCGGGACACGCATTCGAGCATAGGTGGATCGACGCCCTTCCACGAGAAGGCAAGGTGGGCGGCGCGTTTTGCACTCACTTTCCGAGAGCCAAACAGCCTCGCGTCCTCTGCAGCTTCGACGGCACCTACTCGTCGCTTCTCACAATTGCACACGAATTGGGGCACGCTTGGCACTACGAAATGATCAAGGACAAGCCTCAGATCCTCTCGGAGTATCCGATGACCCTGGCCGAGACCGCATCGATCTTTTCGGAGACGCTCGTATCGAATGCGGCAATGGCCGAAATCGAGGAGAAATCCCGTACACCCCTCGTCGAATTGCACCTGCAGGATGCTTGTCAGGTCATTGTGGACATTCTGTCGCGCTTTTATTTCGAGCGGGAGGTGTTCAAGGAGCGGGAAGAGGGAGAACTGACACCTGAGCGCATGTGTGCGCTCATGCTGGACGCGCAGGCGAAGACCTACGGCGACGCGCTGCGGGAAGACGAGTGCCACCCCTACATGTGGGCCGTCAAAGGGCACTATTACATTCCGAGTCTGTCGTTCTATAACTTCCCATATGCCTTTGGCCAACTCTTCGGGATGGGGCTATTCAGCCTCTACAAGAAAGAAGGTGCGCCGTTCGCCGCGCGCTACCGCGAGCTTCTGCGCGCAACAGGCTCCATGCCGGCCGCCGAAGTGGCACGCCGCGCAGGCTTCGACATCGAAACACCGGATTTCTGGAAGGGCGCGATGGCGGCCTTTGAGCCGGAAGTGGCATTTTTGGAAGAGCAGGCCGTCAAAGTCTGAGCCTTACATTTCTTGTCGTCTGCTTTTAGGCAGTCTCTTTTCTTAGGCGGCCTCTTTTACCCCCAATTTTTGCGCCAACTGGGGCACACCATCTGGGGTGCCTCAGTACTGGCCTAGAATGGCCAACACCTTCTCTTTCCCTATCGTATGCAAGAACCCGGCGAGACGCGGGCCTTGGTCCTTGCCGATCAGCGCTTGATAGGACGCGCGGAAAAGCTGTTTGGGCTCTATACCGCAGCGTTGGGCCACCGCAAATATGGCTTCCGCAACCTCATTCTCGTTGCCATAGGCCTCGAGCTTTGCCATCACATCTTCGCGGAGCGCTCGAAGCGCTTCCACCTCGGCCTCGGAGAGCGCCGCGCGTTCGCCGGGTTGGCGCAGCGAAAATCTGAAGTCCTCAGGCGCGCACTCAGTGATCCAGTACCAGGCACACTGCGCGCGCCTGCGCACACGGGCTTCCTGCGAAGGCTTGAGGCCGGGCAATGTCGCGATCACCTCCTCGATATCGCCGAGGTGAATCTGGAGGAGATTGCAGAGGTGCCTAAAAGGAATCTGATAGGGCATTTCATCGGGCACCTTGTCCACCTGCGACAGTTCGTAGATGCGGCACTCGAGCGCCCTTACGGCTTCATTCTTTGCCTTCTCCACTCCCCAGTAGATGCGCTCGGTGCGGTCGTAATCTTCGTAGATCTTGATGACGTCGAGGTCGAAGCTGATGACGAACTCGGTGTTCGGCCTGGTGCCTGCGAAGAGGTACCGTACGATTTCGGGCTGATACACGCGCAGAAGGTCATACAGGTCGACGACCTTGCCCTTCGAAGACGACATTTTGCCCGGAGACCCCTTGATGCCGATAAAGTCATAGCGGAAGGTGACGGGAGGCTTCCGCCCGTAGACCTCTTCCACGACGTGTTTCGACGTGTCGAAGGACCCTCCCTGCGAGTGGTGATCCTTGCCTGCAGGCTCGAAATCTACCTTTTCATATGCCCAGCGCATCGGCCAGTCGACTCGCCAGACGAGTTTAGCCCCTTTGAGTGTGCGGATATCGCCCGTCTCCCTATGTCCGCAGGAGTCGCAGTGGTAAGAGAGGCCCCATCCTCCGTCCCACCCGTCGATCTGTGTCGTGTCGCGGTTGCAGTTCGAGCAGAACACTGCGACAGGCCACCATTCATCCTGGATCTTGTGGTCCTCGTCGCGATATTTGTCGAGAATGGTCTTGAGATGCTCGCGCATTTCGAGGGCGCGCCGCATACCCTCGGCATAGACTCCGGAGCGATATTTGCTCGCCTGATATATGAATTCGGGATAGATGCCGACTTCGGGCAAGACCTTTTCGACATCGACTTCGTGGTGACGCGCGTAGGACTCGTCGCGGCCCCATGGATCCGGCACCATTGTGATGGGAAAACGCAGATATTGTTCGAGCATCTGCGGATTGGGCATGTTGAGGGGTACTTTCCGAAACACATCGTAGTCGTCCCAGCTGTAAATGAACCGAACATTTTTCCCGAGGTCCCGTAGCGCCCGAACCACGAGCTCCACGGAGATCATCTCGCGAAAATTGCCGACGTGCACGGTCCCGGACGGCGTAATGCCGGATGCGCAGGTGTAGAGATCTTTGTCTCCCCAGACCTCGATGATCTTTTCGGCCGTCTGATCAGCCCAGTGCTTAGTCTTTTTCTCTTCCATATGTTGCGAGTATAATGATTTTTATACAGTTGTGAAATAGCGCGGAAAAGTCGCGGCACAGGGCGATTATGCCAATGTTAGTCCACAAAGACACCCTGTTCCATCACGATGCGCTCTTCGCCGGACGGCATGAGGAGCACAACCGTGGGCGAGGTAACGAGTCCGTCGAGGTGGATGAGCGCTGGCGCGTCTTCGTCGTAGTTTGCGCCTATTGCAAAGTGAATGGTGCCCATCACTTTTTCGTCCTCGAGCATATTGCCGCCGATGTGCGCCGCCGGATTGAGCCCGATGCCGAATTCGCCAAGGTGCCGCGCGTTGGTGCCGTAGGAAAGAGCCAGCTCTGGGGTCATCCCTTCTTCGCGGACGAGGGTCGATGCCATGTTGAGGCCATACATCAAGGCTTTTTCGAGCCTTTGGGCTTCTTCGCCGCCCTCGATACCCAGCACATAGCCGCCTTTTACGGTGCAGACGATGGGAGTCCGAATCACGATATCGCCATTGATGTCGGAGATCGAGCCGTCGAAGACAATGGTCCCTTCGGCGGATTGTATTGCTGGCGAGATGAAGACTTCGCCGGCCGGAAGATTGCCGCCCTTCCCGGGGCTGCGGAAGTCTCCGTCGTCGCGCTTCGCCTTTCTGCCCAAGACGCTGAAGCTGATGTCGGTGCCTGCGAGGCTTCGGACCAAGATGGCTGCCGCCTCGTTCAATAAGGCCTCGAGCCTGTCCGCTGTGTGGCGCATCGCCCCATAGTCGATGGGAACAGTGCGGAGAAACATATCTCTGGTGATGCCGGGTGTCCAAACAGCCCGCAACGCCCGCTTTCCGTAGAGAAGATAATCGAAAATGTGGTCGTACGAGTGGCCGTCCGGCCCGACAAGCGGCGCAGCGAGCCTGGCCCTGTCCTTGCCGAGTTTTTCGGTCGAAATCGAGAGCACGACATCGGGCTTCGCCTCGATCGCACGGACGACATGATCCTCGGCGAAATCGCCCTGCGCCTTTATGGGCTGGTAGATGAGTTCGGGCAGTGCGCCCATCGATGCGGCCTCGTCGTGGAGGACCTCGGCGATGTCGGCTTGTTCGGTGCCTGGATTGGTGACGATGAGGACCTTCTCGGATTTCTTGAGCTCGAGGCACTGAGAGAGCGCGATATGCGCTGTTTCGGAGAGAGAAGGCATACGACTTACTCCTGTGGTCGCTTGAAATCCATATCCCGTGAGCTTGGGGCTATGTCCCAGCCGTCGACATCGCCCCGCGCAACGTAGTGCCACGCGATGCCGGCGACCATTGCGGCGTTGTCGCCGCAGAGAGAGAGGGGCGGGAAATAGACACGGAGCTCTTGTTGCTTCTCGAGTTCGCGTCTGAGATATGCATTGGCGGCGACGCCCCCGCCCACGACGACGGTTTGGATACCGGTGTCGTCTATGGCTCGATAGAGGCGCGAAAGAAGAATATCGATCGCCGTTTTGCGGAAGCTCGCCGCGATATTCTCGGGTGTCGCTGCCGCACCCGGACGCTGGTAGGACGACAGATGGTGGATCACTGCGGTTTTCAAGCCCGAGTAAGAGACGTCGTAGCGGTGCTCGCCCTTGTGCAGCGAGGGTAGGGGGAATCTGAATGCGCGCTCGTCTCCTCTTTCCGCGAGTCGGTCGATCACGAGTCCACCCGGATAGCCGAAACCGTAGTGCTTTGCCACCTTGTCGAAGGCTTCTCCCGCCGCATCGTCGATCGTCGTACCCAGCACCGTGATGCGGTCGAAATCGTCGGCCTGGCAAATGATCGTGTGGCCTCCCGAAACCAAAAGTCCTAAAAACGGATATTCGATGGGATGTACGAGCTGCGGCGCATACAGGTGCGCAAGCATGTGGTTTACGCCTTTGAAAGGTAGATTCCGAGACCACGCGAAGGCCTTTGCGAAGGACAGCCCCACCGCCAGAGAGCCTATAAGTCCCGGCTTGGCCGTCGCAGCGACACCGTCGACCGACTTCACCTCGAGCCCCGCATCCGAGAGGGCACGCCGAACTATCCCCATAATCCACTCGATGTGAGCCCGGCTTGCGATCTCCGGCACAACACCCTGATACCGTTCGTGGAGGGGTATCTGCGTCATAACGACATTCGACAGAATGCGTCGTCCATCTTCGACGATTGCGGCTGCGCACTCGTCGCAGGAAGTCTCAATTCCTAGAATCCGCATGTCCCGAGGTCTCTTCGGCTTGCATCTGCATGTATGCACTGATGGTCGAAAGCGAGTATCCTTCTGCGACCAGTTCCGGGTAAATTTCCATCAGTGTGGCGGCGAGATTGGATGACCACACATGGCCGATCATCACCGCCGCGCTGTTCATTCGCGCGATGCGCTTGCCTTCGTCGATCGCGGCGATGATCGCTTCGCGGTCGGTGTTGTTGTCGAGAAACACATTTCGCTCCATATATGAGGTTCCCAATTCCTCGCACAGCTGTACTGTGACGGTTCCCGGCGCCGTGAGAGAATCAAGATAATACATGCCACGCTCTTTGACAAGTTTCAGGATAAGCCCCATCGCGCGTGCATCCCGGGTCACTGCCGAACCCATGTGATTGTTCATTCCCACAGGGGGAAAGGGAAAGCTGTCGATGTTTTCCGCCACCGTCCGTTCGATCGCCGTGTCGTCCATCGAAAGGTACACCGCGTGAGGGCCTGGATCGTTGCCCCCTAGAGCCTCCATAGGCTGGTGGAGGATGAATTCTTTGCCCGCATCGCGGATGGCAAGCACGGAATCGTTGCTGTGAACAAGTTGAGGGAGCACCGCAAAGGTGATGGGAAAGGGCAGGCTCAGAAAGGGCTTGAGCTCATCGATGCTGTAGCCCACGTCGTCGATCACGATGATGAGGGTGGGCTGTCGTTTGACCTCGGGCGCCCCCTTCTTGGGCTCCTGAAGTCGCACAAGCCGTGTTGCGTCGGTGGCTTCTTCTTCGGAAGAGCTCCCTACGGAAGAGCTCCCTGCCTCACCGGCAGACGCAGCGCCAGAGAGGGCTTTCGCGTTCGTTTCACCTTCGTTCGTGGAAATTACTTTCAGATCTTCATAGCCCGGAGGAAGTTCGATCACATATTCGGGTGTACCGTAAGGGCTCTTTTCTGACTTCTGTGCCGAATCCTTCGGCGTGCATGAATTTATGACCGCGAAGGCGGCGAATACTACAAGAGCGGCGCTCGCCAGTACAAGCGCATACGAAAGGCCTCCACGAGCATGTTGTTTCCTCACGAGACCATGGTATATTGAACAGTCGCCTTCATCAAGGCGAGTGGGCATACAAATGAGTGTGCATCCACATAGGACGGCGCGAGTATCAGGGGAAAACCATTGCGCCGCCCTTGAGCGTCGTTGTTCGTCTGTACTATTACTATGCGGTCAGGCCTACGCTCACTGCTCTGTGCCATAGCGTCTGCAAGGCTTTCTTTTCGATGTGTCGCACGGTCTCTGCCGAACAGCCTAGTACCGAGCCCACCGCCTTCAGCGACTGTTCGCCTTCGCCGCCGAGGCCGAACCGCCTCGATATCACTTCCCTTTCGCGCACAGGGAGGGACGAAACAAGCCAGGAGCTCTGCCACTCGATGCTCGATTTTTCTATCTCGCGATCTGGGCTGTAGCGCCAGTCCTCGTACACATCGAGAACCGAGAGTTCATCTGCTCCTCCCTGTTCCAACGCTACGGGCTGGTCTCCCATATGGAGAATGGCGGAGACTTCGGTCTCGGTGTAGCCCATCTCCTGCGCGAGTTCTTTTTGCGTAGGAGTTCTGGATATTTCGAGGCTCTTGCGCACCTTGATGGCGTTGATCCGTCGCAGCGCGTCTTCCTTCCTGTGTGGAAGGCGAATCTGACGCCCCGTGTTCACCATGGAGCGCGAGATGGACTGGCGGATCCACCACACGGCGTAAGTCGAAAATTTGACATTTTGAGTGGCATCGAAGCGCTCGGCAGCCTTGACAAGTCCGATATTGCCATCTTGAATCAGATCCAAAAGCGAATGCGGCGGAGTCCACATCGATTTCGCGATACGGACCACAAGGCGCAGATTGCCTTCCACGAGGCGATTGAGAGCAGCCTTGTCCCCCTTGGCTATTTTTCCGGCCAATATCGATTCTTCTTGCCGGCTCACAAGAGGAATTTTGCGGATCGATTCGAAATAGAGCTCGAGCCCCTCATCGTCGTCGGCAATGGACATAGTATTCCTCCAAGAATAGTTCTCGAAAGAATATAGAAGCAAAACACGTGCCAAAATATAATATTAATTTATTATTATAGAACTTATATATAATAAACAATTACGATATTTTGCCTCTGGAAGGCTGGACGCCCTTGGCGACAAAAAGATACGTTTGGCCTGCGTTACTGTCTACAAAAGAATACAGTAGCGTAGGCCTAGATGTTGTTTCGCTTTGCGTTGCTCTACGGGAGATATTTCCGCGGATCCACAGCTTGCCCGTTGCGGAATATGCTGAAGTGAAGGTGAGGCCCGGTGCTTTGACCAGTGTTGCCTGATCGACCGATCACCTCTCCCTGGGTTACGCTCGCCCCCTTGCGGCATAGTATCGTATCGAGGTGGGCGTAGAGCGACTGATAGCCGTCGGCGTGCTGGATTATCACATAGTTGCCGAAAACCGCATTGTACCCTGTATCGGCAATTTTGCCCTCCCGTGTGGCCTTGATGGATGTGCCGCGGTTGACCACAATATCGATGGCCGAATGGAACACGCGATTGCCGCTGAATGGATTTATGCGATATCCAAAAGGCGAGGATATGGGACCGCGGACCGGCCAGATGAAGGTTTCTCCATAGAAATTACGCAGCACCGAGGCGCTGAGTTTTGCGCTGGGTATAAAGAGCCTGTCTCCTGGCCGAATCGTCGCTGAGGAAATATTATTCGCGTCGGCGATGCGCGTCATGTCCACACCATAAGCCCTCGAGATGACCGACAGGTTTTCGTTCTTTTTCACGGTATGGTACACTCCGTTCATGTTGGGCACTTTCAAGGTTCTACCGACGATAAGCTGATTTTTCGAACTGAGATTGTTGGCCGAGATGATCGTATCCTCCCGTAGACCGAACTGACGCGCGATGGTCTGTAGAGTATCGCCCCGGCGCACCACATATGTCCTCTCAACAAGGAGGGAAGGGAGGGGAGGGAGGGCTGTTTCATTGCTCGATGGGGCCGTAGGCTCGGGTTCGAGCATGGCCATGAGCGCCGCTTGGGCAGAATCCTCGTCTGGAAGTGCGATGACGGGATGAGCGTGCGAGAAAAAGGAAGCCGCGAGCATGCCTGCGCCGCCTATTGAAAGCATAATCGCCACGATAATAAGCGCGGGTGGTGGCGTTTTGAAAAGAGCTACTTTTCGTCGCGGAGGTCGTTTTTGAGGAGAACTGATCTCTGTGTGCTTTTCATCGGTATATGTGAGGAATGCGGGGGAAAAGAGCGGGCCGGGAGAAAGGGGCTCCCGGGTTGCCCTCTTAACGGGGCTCACCTTGGAGCCCACGTTGGGGATGTCTCTATTGTTCGCCTTAGATTGCTGAGATTGCTTTTCGAGAGCTCGCTTTCCGAAAAAAGGGGGGTGTTTAGGCTCTTTGAGACTTTTGTGAGGATGGACGCGAGACTTCACAATGAGATTTTCACCCGATATCACGGATACGAGTGGTGTATGGAGAACTCTCTCCGCCTCGAGCACGGCATCTTCTGATCGATCACGTGAGTTCATCGCACCTTTTGTATCGGCACAGATACGCCGATAATTTATCGTAAACTGCCGGAAATCCGAACGCAAACGACAGAAAGAGAGATTGTCTGAATGAATGAAGGGGCGACTCGGCACAAGAGACGAACACGTGACAGCACGGTTGGCACCATCGTTGTCGTCGTCCTCGCCGCGTTCGCCGTGAGGACCTTTGTCCTCGATGCGGCTGTCGTAGAAGGAAAATCGATGCTGCCGCATTACCGAAACAACAGCGTCGTGCTGATTCTGAAGACTGCGTACGGAATCCGCGGAATCGATGGGGAATATGTGGTATGGTGGAAACTCCCCGAGCGCGGAGACGTCGTCGCTGCACTGCGTCCCGATACTCAAAAGATGGTGATAAAAAGAATCGGAGAGATTCGTGGCGACACGGGTTCACTCGAATATTTTTTGATTGGGGATAATGGGATCGAGTCCATCGATTCGAGAGATTTTGGCCTTGTGCCGTTCGATGCAGTAGTTGGAAAGGTCATTCCCCAGAGGTAGTCGGATGGAGCAGTATACAGAGGCCCGCTTTCGTCGAAGAAGCCTTGTTCTTGTCGTCCTTCTCGGCGTATTCGCCGCCGTAGTGTTTGTTCGATATGCAGCGCTTGCGCTCGAAGGCCCGGACACGGGCTTCGTTGCCGAGAACAGGCCGGTTGAGCGTGGAAAGATTCTCGACAGAAACGGCAGGGTACTGGCTTTCGATATCCCGAAATTCAATCTCGCAATCCGCAAGAATGAAATCGATCCCTACAAGATTACCGAAGACTTACGGGTCGTCGCCCGCGCCCTGGGTGTCGATCTTAGCGTTCTGGAACAAAAAATCCGCGAGTCTAATCAGAATTTTGTCTATCTTGCCAAGAGACTCGACGTGGATACGGTGAAGCCGTTGCAGGAAAAGCAGGATGAGGGGCAGCTGGTGGGCTTCGTGCTGGAAGAGGTGAATGGCCGGATTTATCCGGAAGGAAGGCTGGCATCGCACCTCCTTGGCTTTACCGGTGAAGGCAACAGGGGTCTCGAGGGAATCGAATATAAATACGAGTCCATACTCGCAGGTGCGGGGGGAAATACAGCACGCGGCAACGACGTCTACCTCACCATCGATGCGCGCCTACAGTATGCGCTGGAACAACTTGCACGCAAAGCGATGAGCGACAACAAGGCGGAATCGCTCTTCATGATCGCAATGGATGTCAACAGTGGAGAAGTGCTCGCATATGTCCAGATGCCCGATTTCGATCCGAACACCTTTGGGAGTTTTAAAGAGTCTGAGCGCGAGGATAGAATGTCGGTGTACTCCTATGAGCCTGGAAGTGTCTTCAAGATTTTTTCGATGGCCTCGATATTGGACGCCGGGCTTATTACGCCGAAAACGACGTTCAACTGCGACGGCGCCTACCGCAGGACCTTTCCCTCTGGAGAGAAGGTCGTCATTAAAGATCTGAATTCGTACGGCATGTTGGATTTGGCCGGTATTCTTGCAAAGAGTAGCAATGCCGGCGCAGGTTATGCGTCGGACAGGATATCGGAGAACGAATTTTACTCGCGCATCTTGAACTTTGGTTTTACGGAAAAGACCGGCATAGGTTCTCCTGGGGAGAATCCCGGTAGCCTTCAGGAGCCGGAGAAGTGGTCCGCGCGCACCAAGCCCACGGTGGCGATTGGTCAGGAAATTCGTGTGACGGCGCTACAGATGATCACTGCGGCATCGGCGATCGCCAACGGCGGCATTCTCCTCAAGCCCGGCACCGTGCTGCGCATCGAGGACGCTGATGGCAAAATTCTCTATACTCACCAGACCGTCGGTGTTCGGCAGGCCATCTCGCCCGAGACATCGAGGGCAATCATCACCGCCATGGAGTCGGCCGGCAGTCTTGAAGGTACAGGCTGGCGCGCCAAGGTTCCCGATGTGCGGATGGCAGTAAAGACAGGGACTGCCCAGATGATCGATGCCAAGACGAGGACGTACTCGGACACCGACTTTATCGCAAGCACGCTCGGCATACTCCCCGCGGACAGCCCAAAAGTCGCGATCTATGTGGCGATCGTAAAACCAAAGGGAGAGTCCTACCTTGGAGGCCAGATAGCGGCCCCCGTTCTACGGGATGCGGCCGAATCCGCCATCAACATCCTTGGGCTGCCTCGCGGCAAGAGTCAGATCACGAGCCATGGAGGCCTTGTGACGATTCAGGAACCAGCCCCTGCAGTGATCGGTTCGAGAATGCCAGATCTCACAGGTTTTTCGAAACGTCAGCTTCTGCCCCTCCTCTTGCGCCGCGACATCGAAGTCCAGATCTTGGGAGATGGTTATGTCGTCGAACAGAGCCCCCCCGTCGGCACTGCTGTGGAGGCTGGTACAAGAATAGTGCTTCGGCTACAATAGAAACCCAAGAATTATAGATCGCCAGAGGTGTACATCATGACAAGAGATCAGGCCGTCATCCTGTGGAGGCAGTGGAATTCCGATGAGTCGTTATGGCGTCACGCTCTCTCGGTTGAGGCGGTGATGCGTCGCTTTGCCAGAAAATATGGGGAAGACGAAGAATACTGGGGGCTCGTAGGTCTGTTGCACGATATCGATTATCAGAAATATCCCGAGGAACACCTGGGCCATGCCCGAGAGATTCTGGAGCCTGCAGGTTTTGACGACGCGTTTATCCGCGCGGTGGAGAGCCACGGCTGGGGCATCTGCACCGACGTCGAGCCTGTGCACGTCATGGAGAAAGTGCTCTTTGCCACCGATGAGCTGACCGGCTTCATCGCCGCTTGCGCCTATGTGCGGCCCTCGCGTAGTGTGCTCGACATGGAGGTGAAGTCGGTGAAGAAGAAATGGGGCTCGGCGGCCTTTGCCGCGGGCGTGCGCAGAAATATCATTGAACAGGGCGCACAGATGCTCGGCATTCCCCTTGAGGAGCTCATCGGGGAAACGATCCTGGCACTGAGGGATGTCGCTCCCGAAATAGGGCTCAAGGGAAATCTATGATGTTCTATACATTGGGAAGATACCATGCTTGAAAAAATTTCGGAAACCTTTACCGATGTCTTTCGAACCATAAGCGGAAAAGCCTCGATTTCGGAGAAAAATGTCGAGGATGCGCTCGAGCGCATAAAGATCGCGCTGCTAGAGGCCGATGTCAACGTCCGAGTTGTCCGGCGCTTTATCAATGGGGCGCTGGAGGAGGCCAAGGGCGAAAAAGTGCTCCGTTCGGTGACGCCTGGCCAGCAGTTCATAAAAATCGTGTACGACCGTATGGTGGCGCTCCTCGGCGACGAGAAGCAGGACCTTGCGCTCAAAGGTACCGACACCCAGAGCGTGATTCTCTTGCTTGGCCTCCAGGGGTCCGGAAAGACCACCACGGCCGCGAAGCTTGCTTACCTTCTTAAAAAGCGAGGTCGCAAGGTTCTTCTTGTGGCTTGCGACCTTGTGAGGCCGGCTGCGGCCGAACAACTTGCGGTGCTGGCAACACAGGTGGGTGTCGATATCCACCGCGAGGATGTCAGGGATCCCGTGTTGGTTGCGCGCAATGCTCTGGCGCGCGCGCGCCGCGAAGGCCACGACCTGATCATCGTCGACACCGCGGGTCGACTCCAGATCGACGAGCCCCTTATGCAGGAACTCGTGCGCATCCGCGATGCCCTTTCTCCTGTGGAGAGCCTCCTTGTCGCAGATGCCATGACAGGCCAGTCGGCGGTCGACATTGCGAAGGCCTTCGACGAAAAGGTTGGCGTGACCGGTGTCATCCTTACGAAATTCGATTCGGACACCCGAGGTGGCGCGGCGCTTTCGCTCAAGTCCATAACCGGCAAGGCGATCAAGTTCATCGGCGTCAGCGAACATATCGACGGCCTTGAGCCCTTCTATCCCGACAGGATCGCCAACCGCATCCTAGGCATGGGCGACATTGTATCGCTCGTCGAAAAGGCCCAGGAAGTGTACGACCAGAAAGAGGCCACCGAGCTTGAGCGTAAGATAAGCCAAGAAACCTTCACGCTCGAGGATTATCTCGATCAGATCCGCAAGGTGAAGAAGATGGGTTCTATGAAGTCCATGCTCGAGATGATCCCGGGTCTTGCGGGTCAGGTGGACGAGGACCGCCTCGATCTTCAGGAGATGAAATACGAAGAGGCCATACTCTTGTCCATGACCAAAAAGGAGCGCCAGAACCACCTCATTATCGGTCCTTCCCGGCGGAGCCGGATTGCCAAGGGCTCGGGCACCTCGGCCGCGGAGGTCAACAGACTCCTCAAAAAATTCGAGAAATCCAGGACGATGATGAAGAAGATGGTCAAGAACAAGGGCGCTATGGCGAAAATGTTCGGCAGCAATCCATAGGCAACGACGATTTCGGGCGCGTGTACCCGACAGACTACTTTACATGTTCTGAGGATTCCGCTATAGTGCATCGACTAAATTTTGTGGAGACAACTATGTCGAGAGTTTGTGAAATCTGCGGTAAAGGGACCCTTTTCGGAAATAACGTGTCGCACGCGAAAAATCGCACGCGCAGAACCTGGTACCCCAATCTCGTCCAGCTTCGTACTCTTGAGAATGGGACCGTACGTCGCATGAAAGTGTGCACTCGGTGTCTCAAGTCCGGAAAAGTGGAGAAGTATGTCTGATTGCCTTGCCTGTTGCTTGCGGGGAATACGCCGCAACCGTGGGGCATGAAAGAATGACAGAGGAAAGCCGCCGTGCATGGCGGCTTTTTCTTTTTCGATAGATACGTTTTCGACAGATACGTTGTTGGTCGTGCAACACTACAGACATGTGCCTCCCATGCCGATACAATAATGAATCAACACAGGTGGAAAGGGTTCGGCATGGGTTGTGCGAAACGTTCGATATTGAAGGTGTTCTGGGTCTCGGTGCTCGTGTGTGTGCTGCTGCCGTCTTTGGTGCATGCGACGGAGCCTTTTCCTTATAGGCTTTTTCCGACTCTATACAGAAAGGAATATGTCGCCCGCATCGACCAGAACATGCGTCTGGTCAACTATCAGTCGGGCGGTGGTTTTTTATGGGATCGGATACCGCTCATCGCGAACAAAACCATCGTGGCATATTATGGGAGCCCCCTCTCTAATAAGATGGGTATTCTGGGACGCTATCCCAAGGAGGAAATCGCGGCGATGGTGAAGGAGACTGCGGCCCAGTACGACCAGGTCAACGGCAAAGACGGCGCGATTCCGGCCTTCTACATTATCTATGGGACGTGCTGGCCGGGTGGTGAAATAGGATACCTCGACGATGCGACATTGATCGACTACATCAAATATGCTCAGTCCGAAGGCATGTTGGTATTTATCGACCACCAGATAGGCAAATATAGCGTGCTCGAGGCCATGGAGAAGATTCTGCCCTATCTGGAGTACCCCAATGTGCACCTCGCGATCGACCCGGAATGGCGCACGCTCAGCCCCATGAAGGAAATAGGGTCCATCACGGCAAAGGAGCTGAATGAGGCCCAGGATTACATGGATGAATACATACGGCAGCACGATATAGCCGGCATTCGGATGCTCGTGGTCCACCAGTTTGCGGATAGAATGATTCAGACTCGGCAGAGCGTGGTATCGCACAGGGACCGGGTCATCCTCATCCATACCGCGGATGGATTCGGCTCTCCGGAGATGAAGAAGGCCACATACCAGCGCAATGCAGTGGCCCTCAACATGCCCGTCAAAGGGTTCAAGTTGTTTTTCAAGTCGGATTTCCCTACGGCGGGTTTCGACATGCCGCTCATGTCGCCCGCTGAGGTCATGCAGCTTGATCCGAGGCCGAGTCTCGTCATGTATCAGTGATAGGGAGGCCCTGAAGTTCGGCTTCCGCTGTGATAGATTAAAATTGAAGCCTTTTGGATAAAGAAGGGGATGTCGATGAAAAAAGCCCGAGATTTTGCGATAGTGCTTGGAATCCTCGTCATGGGGTTGAGCGCTGCATCTGCCTATGATCCGCCCGAAGGTGCATCGCTGCTCGGTAGAATTTACGGCCCTTGGACCATGGGCAGCGGCGCGTCGCTGACGGAACAGCGTACTGGTCCATGGAATTTTCTGCTCAACCCTGCCTCCACGGCGGAGACTGAACTTTTCGATCTTGCACTGTCATATACGGGTATTGCCGATATGTCCACAGGAAGTCCCCAGGGCTGGGGTAGCGCCGCGATGGCCGCCTTCAGCCTGCCTACTTCCTACGGTGTGTGGAATGGATCGGTACGTCTGTTCAGCGCTCCGGGCGCCATGACGAGCATGCCGCTCGGTACCTTTGTCACGGCCGGTGGGGGCTTTTCTAAAAAGATATCGAGCACCCTGTCGGTCGGAGCCTCGGCGTGGCTGGCCATGGGTGGAAACGGGACCTTCGGTTGGGGGCTCTGGTCGGACATCGGGGCCATCAAGGAATTGGGAGATCTCGGCTTTTTGAAAAATTCCAGGCTAGGGTTTGTACTGAACGGGCTCGGCAAAGAATTCAACTATCAGACACCCCCCGTGGGCATGTCGGTGGGCAGCACCGCCTCAACGGGCTTTCCCGCAGCCTTCACTCCCGGAATCGGATTCAGCGGAGATCTGCTGAACGAATATAATCTGCGCATGCGGGCGAATGTGGATCTGCGGGTCCCTTCCTTCAACGACATCGAAGCCGAACTTGGATTGGCCTTCTCCTATCGGAACCTCTTGACGCTGCGCCTTTCGATGGCGAGCAGTCTATACGATATTCAACAGGACTCGGGCAGGAGCCTCTGGCCTTCGCTCACGTTTTCCGGGAGCATCCCCCTCGGGATAGCGGGACCCCAGAGCAGGAGCGTGTCGGAGGTAGCGCCCGCAGCTGGCTTTATGCCGCTGTACGATTCTCTGGATGCGTTCAGCGTCGGTGCGCAGCTTACATGGGGACAGCGCGACAAGAGCCCCCCCGAGGTGAAGCTGCAGCTGCCCGCAACCACGAGCGGCATTCCAGTCGCTTATGTTTCGCCCAACGCTGACGGTAATCAGGATTGGCTCGAACTACCCCTCACGATAAAGGACGAGCAGAGGATAATCGCAGGTTGGCTCTTCAAAGTCGAGGACCGCTCCTCGGGCAAGGTCGTGCGGACCATCACCGAAGAATCGAATGTACCGGAGCATATCGATTCTTTCTCTTCTTTAAAAGAAGGTTTCGGCTATTCGAAACACAGCGTCTTTGTCCCTGATGCCGTGCGCTGGGACGGCAAGGACGACGAGGGCAACCTCGTGCCCGAAGGGACGTATATCGTGAGTTTCCATGCCTGGGATGACCTCGGAAACACCAACATCGACTATGACTCGTCGATGAATGTCGTAGTGGATCGCAGCCCACCCACGGTGAACGCCTGGGTGATGGGCGATGAGCAGCTCTACTTGGGCAACGATTCGCTGATATTCAGCCCCGACGGGGATAACAACAGAGATACCATTTCCTTCAGGACCCAGGGCTCGATAGAGGATAATTGGAAATATGAAATTCTCGACGGGAACGGCGTGGCCGTGCGGACCATCGATCAAAAAGGACGCTCTGCACCGCGCGATTTTATATGGGACGGCACCAACGATACGGGCAAGCGTGTGCCCGATGGGTATTACCGGTTCAGGCTGTCCAGCATGGACCCGGCGGGGAATGTAGGTTCGAAGATAATTGGCGCTGCGGCCGACAAGTCGGATTGGATCGTGGTCGACACGAGCCGTCCGGCCGTCCGCGTCGCAGCCGACAAGAGAGCTTTCAGCCCGATCAAAGAGGGGCCGGCAGGCACGATCAATATTTCTTTTGACATCGAGTCTCTCAACAATCTCCTCTCATGGAGAGAAGTCATCCAGGATCAAAACGGCAAGACCGTTTGGTCTTCTTCCGGCGACGGCAGCAATCCTCCTGTTGACTCATTGGCTTTCAGTGGGCGGGATGCTTCGGGAAAGGCCCTTCCAGACGGACAGTACCGAGCCGGCATCGAGATGAAATATCGCAACGGATATTCGCCTATCGTCTACTCGGATTCCTTTGTGCTCGACGCAACGCCTCCTTCCGCTGAGATCGCTCTCGACGACGTGCGGTCGATCTTCAGCCCGGACGGTGACGGCAGCCGCGATACAGTGGCCTTTACGCTCACGGGCAGCAGGGAAGTTCAGTGGATACTGAGTATCAAGAACAAGGCGGGCAAATCCGTATACAGCCAACAGTACCGCGATACGCTCCCCGAGCGCTTCGTGTGGGACGGTAGGGATGCGACCGGCCGACGTGTCGTAGACGACAGCTACACCCTCGAGGTCGCGAGCACCGATGTCGCGGGCAACGAATTCCTTACGAGCTATGCTCCGGTGGTCGTCGACACGAGGACGCCTCGTGCTTCCCTTGTGCTCAATCGCGAGGCATTCAGCCCGAATGACGATGGAGTGGCCGATGTCCTTGGCTTAAAACTCGGCGTGGACAGCACTGAGGGTCTGATCTCTTGGAAGTTGGATGTCGTGGATGGCATCTCGCGACGTTCGCTGCTTTCGGGCGATGGCGACAATCCTCCACCGGGAGCATATCAGTTCGACGGTAGGGCTCTTGGCGCTCGGCTATCGGACGGTTCCTACCACATGGCGTTCTCGCTCGAGTACGAAAACGGCTGGAACACAGAGGCGTCGAGCCAGGATTTTGTCGTGGACACGGTTGCTCCGACAGCACAGGTTTCGACTTCCCGTGGGTTTTTCAATCCACGAGGCGGTGTCCAGCAGGCCCAGGTGATCATCTCACAGCTGGGGTCGAGTGAGCATCTCTGGACTGGCGAATTGCGCGATGCCCAGGGAACCCTGAGGCGCTCGTGGGAATTCAAAGGGAGCCGGCCTGGAGAAATCCTCTGGGACGGCAGGACGGCGGACGGCGCCCT
>DIXD01000099.1 GCA_002435985.1 Spirochaetaceae bacterium UBA6089 | reverse complement strand
GCGCGCGAGAGCGTCGTTCTAACGTGCGCGTGAGCCGCGAGGCGAGCATGGCGGGCAGGTTGCCAAACTACTGTGGTTTGCTGCTTGCTGAACAGCAACCTGCATGCCTGCCGCCGAGTCGGCTCAACGTGCGTGTTAGGCTGAGAAATATATCGTTTCTTTTCTCACTTCGTATTCGTATCATTCCCAGAAACCCACCGTAGACTCTTAAAAAATGTATGTTCTTTTCCTCTATTCTTCTTTTTAGGATTGCTTACGAAAAGAACCTCGCGTGCGTTGGTGTAGGAAAGACAGCAAAGGAATCGGGTGTTCTACAATATGAATCCATAAGAAAAGAAGCACACAGCGGAGACGAGCAAGAATCAGGTGCAATCAGGGGCTGCGTTACAGAACAGCACACACTAAGGAAGAACGCCTTGTGCCAAAAGAAAGACGCACGCGAGGACGAACGGTGTATACCGAATGGGGTTTGCGGGGGTCTCTTTCCCGTTCTTTTGGTACTCTCGATTTCTTTCTCTTTGAAGTTTCTTGTTCATATTGTTGATACCAGCACCATGGGAAGCGGAGAAAGAATGCTATCCAGGCTTTCTGACTAGGAAGGCCTCTAAGATGTTCATCCGAAGAAATCAAAAGAGAGGAGGGCGACCGAAGGGAAAGAGACCCTATGGATGCAAGGAAGATCGTCCCTATGGGTTTGGGTTTGTTTCTGGGCTTATGGTTTCAATAGTGTGTTTCTTCTCATTTTTCTTAAGGCTTATCCAAAAAGAAGATGAGAAGCGCAGAAAGCATGAAAATGACGCCTTCAAAGTAGCTCCGACCAAAACTTCCAGCCTAACATATTCTACCTTACAAAACCCTGGAAGAAAAGTTTAAAAAAATGCCATAAAGATAATATTCCCATTGAAAATGATTGCCAGTTTTGAAGCGATATAAGCATTTCGCTACGTGTATTGGATTGAGGCAGTATAAGTGCAGAAGATTTGCGAGGGCGCTGGTTTGTTGCATAAGATTTTCAATCAGCGTGTTCGGCTGTTGCGGTATAAGCGCGATAGAGAAGCACCAATTATCTCACGCAAAAGGAGCGCCGGCATGGCATTCAACGAAAATGATTTTAAGGGTTTTCTGCTCAAGACCGGGCTTTGCGATGAAAAAGCAGCCATGTGGGCTTGTATTTGGGTGAATCGCTTTTTGAGCGGCTTCCCCCGATGGCAGGATGCTCCGGAACAGGCTCTTGCTTCCTTCGGCAAGGAATTGGGGCTGAGAAAGCCGCCTGAAACCGTGGCAAAAGCGCTCAAAGCCCTCCATTACTTTCTGCTCTTTGTGGATAGTGCACAATCAAGGCTAGAGTCTGGGCAAAGCAAAGTGGTCCAGATTCCTCATCCTACGACACCGGAAGTAGATGGGCACCATTCGTTCTCCCCAGCGCCCGTACCAGAGCCGTCCTCGATGACACATGCGCACATCCTACACCAGCAGGAGCAAGCTGAGGCTGCCGTCTGGCGGGAGTTTTCGGCCTCAATGATGTCTCAGGTTAGAGAGCTTGTCAGGCTTAAGCATCATTCACTTCGCACTGAAAAAACCTATCTGGCATGGACCAGGCGCTTTCTGGCCTTTATCGAAAAACAGAAATCGGCTCCAATCGAAGATGGCAGACCAGTACTGACAGCCGATCACCTGCGGTTATATCTGGGCTATCTGGCAAGCGGCCGGAAAGTCAGTGCTGCCACACAAGAACAGGCGCTCAATGCCCTTCTGCTTCTTTTTCGATCGATCCTTCACATTGAAATCGATGGGCTCGCCGGAGTGCTTCGGGCGAAAAAGCGAAAAAGACTTCCTGTCGTCCTTTCCAAGGATGAGGTGCGCCGGCTCCTTGCCAATCTCCGTGAGCCGTACTGGTTAATGGCTTCGCTTATGTATGGCGCGGGTTTGCGCCTCGAAGAATGCCTTTCCTTGCGGGTAAAGGATATCAATTTCGATGAGGGCTGCATCGAGGTTCGCTCAGGGAAGGGCGGCAAAGACCGCCTCACTGTCTTGCCGCATGCAATTGAGCCCGAATTGCGGCGCCATCTAGCCGATCTCAGGCTGCACTGGGAAGAACAGAGAAAACGGGCACTGCCGGGAGTCTTCCTGGCGGAAGCCCTTGACAGGAAATATCCGACGCTGAGTACCGAATGGGGCTGGTACTGGCTTTTTCCTTCACGGGCTCCCACGACAGATGTCAGGACCGGACAGATCAGGTTCTGGCATGTTCATCCTTCCGTCGTCCAAAAACAAATCAAGCTCGCCGTCCGTTCGGCAGGAATTGACAAGATGGCTTCTGCGCATACGCTGCGACACAGCTTTGCGACGCATCTTCTTGAAGACGGCTACGATATCAGGACAATCCAGGAATTGCTGGGGCATTCGAATGTACAAACAACGATGATATATACTCATGTGGCCGTGCGGAATAAGCGCGGGGTGCGCAGCCCGCTCGAAGGGATATAAAGCGAAAGCCCGGCGCTCACCGTTTGCCTCGGCTTTCTGTAATCCCTTAAACTGCATACCTTTTCGTGCCGCATATCGTATGCATGTTGGCTCGATGCGGCGAGCGGAGAGGGTTGTGGACAGCGCCTCCGGAAGCGGCCGCCGAAACAGGCTCGCTCCTCGGATAGGTGCATTTTTGATCGTCGTATTATTGTAAATGAGGGCTGGAGCGCCGTCAATGTAGAACATATGCATCGCTCATGCCGACACCCTTTATTCAAGGCTGTAACCTCGATTTTACGTACGCGGTTTTTATGAAAGAACCTATAGTCTCCGGAGGCTCTTCCTATGATTGAATTGTCGCATGTGTCCCGCACCTTTGGGGCATTCCGCGCGGTAGACGACATCAGTGTTTCCATACCGTCTGGGCAGATCGTCGGTTTGTTGGGGCCGAATGGAGCCGGCAAGACTACAACCATGCGCATGATCACCGGTTTTTTGGCTCCAAGTGGCGGTTCGATCAGCATCGACGGTATGAATATTGCCGAAGCGCCCGTTGCGGTTAAGCGAAAAATAGGCTACATGCCGGAGTCCGCACCGCTCTACAGTGACATGATCGTCGACGACTATCTGCGCTATGTCGCCGCAATGCAGGGCGTGGATGCCGACGCGAAAGTAGCTTCCCTCGCGAATGTCTGTGGGCTTACCGAGGTGATGCACAAGAATATCGGCGAACTTTCGCGTGGATACAAACAGCGCGTAGGACTTGCCCATGCGCTCATGCAAGACCCCGAAATTCTTATTCTCGACGAACCGACGAGCGGTCTCGATCCGAATCAGATCATCGAAGTACGAAACCTCATCAAGGAAATAGGTCGTACCCGCACCGTCATCGTATCGACCCATATTCTAGGTGAGGTCGAAATGATTTGTGACCGTGTCATCATTATCTCGAAAGGGAAAATCGTCGCCGATGGTCCGACTGAGGAAATTCGTGGGCACTTCGGTCATTACACGACATTGCGCCTCACGGTGGGGGGCTGTACACGCGATGAGCTCGTGCATCTTCTTGGTTCGGTTCGAGGGATAGGTGCACTTAGAGATGCCAACCCGGTGTATATCCGCGGCGAAGCAGCTCCTGTCAGTCTTATGCTTTCAGTCGAAGGCGATGAAGAACCCAGGCCGGCGATCTTCAGGCTGATCGCAGATCGAGGCTGGACGCTCTACGAGCTCGCCGTTCAGACAAGCAGTCTCGAAGAGGTGTTCCGCGCGCTCACAGTGGATGCTGCCACGGGTACCGGCACATCGAATGAGGAGGTCGTATGAAGACTACCGTTCCCGCATCGCGCCATAGTGCGCAGCGACCTCGTGTCGCAACCGTCATTATGAAGCGTGAACTCGGTGCATACTTTTCCGGGCCCATCGCGTACATCGTAACAGGTCTTTTCCTTATCCTTTCGGGAATTCTTTTCTTCTCGGTCTTTTTTCTGCAGGATCGCGCCGAGCTTAGGCGATTCTTTGACAATCTGCCCATCTTATTGTCTTTTTTTATACCAGCGCTCACGATGCGTCTCTTCTCGGAAGAAAAACGTTCGGGGACCATCGAGACCCTCATGACGCTGCCCGTCACCGAACTCGATGTCGTCTGGGGAAAATTTGCCGCGGCGTGGATCAGTGCAGTCGCCATGCTCGTGCCCACGCTGTCGTACGTTGTGACGGTGGCACTCTTCGGTAGTCCTGATCCGGGGCCCATCGTCGGTGGATATCTAGGGGCACTTTTTCTCTGTGCGGCTTTCTCGGCCATTGGGCTTTTCGCCTCATCGGTCACCAAGAATCAAATCATCGCCTTTTTCATCGCATTTGGAATCAGCATCGTGGTATCCACAATGGATGTTTTCTTGATATTTCTGCCGGGATCGATCGTGGATTTCTTGGCGTACTTTTCGGCGAGTGCACATTTTGGCTCGATCGCGAGAGGAATCATCGACACGAGGGACCTGCTCTATTTTGTGTCGGTGACCTTGCTTTTTTTGGTGTTGACCGTCGAGGTAGAACAGCGCGAGAGGAGGTAGGCTGCCATGAAAAAGTTTCTCGCATGGATCAAGAGTCCCTCGAGCGACAGTGTGCTTTTCATCATACTGCTGGTACTTGCCAACATTGTCGGGCAGCGGGCTTTTTTGCGCTTTGATCTGACAGGTCCGAAGTCGTATTCGCTTTCGCCGGTGAGTGTGCAGCTTGTAAAAACGCTGCGCGAACCTCTTTCGATAAAGGTCTTCTTCTCCGAGAATTTGCCTGCGCCCTACAACAGCGTCGAGCAGTATCTCAGCGATCTATTGGTGGAGTACAAAGGTGCGGCGAATCGCAATTTCAGCTATGCTTTTTTCGATATGGACAAACCAGAGAATCAGCAGCTTGCCTCGGACTACGGCGTCGGTCAGGTGCAGATACAACAGCTGTCCAACAATGAAGTTGGTATCAAAGAGGTGTGGATGGGGCTTGCGATCGTCTACCAGGACAGCATTAAGGTCTTCGATTCGCTCACCTCTACGGAGGGGCTCGAGTATACGCTCACGACGGCCATGTCGAAGATGATCAGCACTGCGGATGCGTTGGCAGGGCTTGGAGAAGACGAAAAAGTCAAACTCGTCTTGTATGCTACGGACAAGCTTTCTGCGTTCGATATTTCTGGTTTCGATACGCTGGACGCAGTGGTGAAGAATGCATACGAGGCCATCAATACGAAGAATATGGGCCGCATCGAGTTCGATATCGTGGACCCAAGTCCCGCTGATATCCCTGTCCTCGCTCAGAAATACGGTATCCAGACGATTGCGTGGGAGAATGAGGACGGTAGTTCGGGGCAAGGGGCGCTCGGTCTCGTCCTCGAATACAAGGACAATTTCCGTCTTATACCCCTCAGCATGCAGCGCTCGCTCTTTGGTTACACACTTGTAGGGCTCGATGCGCTCGAGACGACCATCGCCGATAGCCTGAGGAGCCTTATGGCGAAGTCGACCGACATCGGCTATGTGACGAACCACGACGAACCGAGTATATATGACCAGCAGTATGGCGCAGGCAATTTCAATATCATCGTTTCCGATTTCTATACACTGAAGGAAATCGATCTCTCTAAGGATCAAATTCCCGCGGGTTTGACGACGCTCATCATCAATGGTCCGAAAAAGGCTTTTACCGACGAGGAACTCTACAAGATCGACCAATTCATCATGCGCGGAGGGAATGTCCTCTTTTTTGTCGATCCCTTTGAGGTGTCTCAGGGCAGCTACTACGAGCTACCGCAGTACAAGCCCCTCGATACCGGGCTCGGCAAGCTGTTGTCTTCCTATGGTGTGAGTCTTGGACAGAACTATGTGATGGACGAGCATTGCTATACGACGATTCAGCAGGGCTATGGCAAGCTGTCGCTACCCTGGGCGCCACTGCTCACCCAGCGCCAGCTAGCGCCTTCGAGCGTGATCACCAGAAACTTAAGCGACGTCATTTTTCTCCAAACCAGCTCGGTGGATCCGGCGGGTGCGCTGGCAAACGAGAATCTCGAGGTCACGGTGTTGGCAAAGTCTTCGCCTCAGTCGTGGCTTGTGTCGGAGAATATCATCCTGAATCCTCTCATGACGGCCGCGCCATCGGACAAGTCCATCGAGAGGTCGTACGATTTAGCGGTGTTGATCGAGGGGAAATTTAGGAGTGCATTCGAAGTGCCGCCGAGTGGAGCCGACGGGCAGTCAAGCCGGACGGAGGGCGAAGCAGCTTTGGCGGGTGAACAGGGGAGTGTGAATACCCTCGAATCTTCCACACACCTCGCCGAGAGCCTCCTGCCTGGGAAAATATTCGTGACGGGCTCTTCGGAACTCATCGGCGCTCAGCTCATCGACCAGGATGGATCGCAGCCCGTATCTCTCTTTGTCCGGAATGTCGTCGACTATATGAACGGTGCAGCAGATTTCTGCACGATGCGCACCAAGGGGCTTTCGCTGAATAGGCTCAGCGATAAGAACAGCGGTGCAGCTGCTGCGGCGACGTTTTTCAACGAGTTTGGTCTGACGATTCTGGTGGCGGTGGTCGGGCTTCTTGTATGGCGCGCCCGCGCCAAGCGCCGTGAGCGCATACGGCGACGATACAATCCCGTTGAACATTCGTAGGAGGCTGCACGATGAAACCTCGAAAGATAGTTCTGCTCTCTGCGATTGCGGTGTTGGTTGTGCTTCTTGTGGTCCAGCTTTTGACGCCGCCCCGCGGTTCTGTGCGTGAAATGAAGCTGTCGGAAACGCCCGACACTATCGTCATTTCGCATGGTTCCGAGAGTGTGACGCTTGCGCTCAAACAAGGCTCATGGGTTGTCGGCGATGCGCAATATCCTGCAGACGCATCCGCTGCACAGCGCATTGCATCGTCGATTGAGGTCATCAAGGTGCTCGATACTGTGGCGAAGACCGGCGACGACGCCGTGCTCGCCCGCTACGGCCTCGATGCGGCGAACGCCATCACCGTCAAGGCTATGAAGGCCGGCAAAGAACTACGCACGCTCATCGTGGGCAAGGACGCGCCGACTGCATCGCAGACCTATATCAGTTTTCAGGGCGGACGCGATATTTACCTCGCATTGGGAACGCTGCGGACTACGTTCAGTACGAATGTCGATGAATTGCGCAGTAGGCTCGTGTATAGCGTGAAGGACGATGACATTTCAACAATCACGGTGCGCGGCCCATCTGGCACCTGGGCCATAGAGAAGACCGGTAGCCCCGCCGTGTGGACCCTCGTATCGGGAAATAGGGAAGACGTTGAAGGGGCCTCTCGCACGGCAGCCACAAAGAGCAGTACTCTATCGATAGATTCCGACAAAGCTGCCGCTTGGGCCAAAAGCCTGGCCGAACTCAACGTGGATGCATGGCTCGAGGACAATGCTTCGATTCCGAACGTACAACCGACCACGGTGACGCTCGACCTTGGCGACCATGAAATCAGCGTCACCATCTATGCATCGGGCAGCGGTGACGATATACAATATCTCTGTACCTCGAGCGCAACGCCCTACAAGTTCGTGATGGGAAGTTACGATGCCGGGATATTCTTAAAACCCTTGGCTGACCTGCAAAAATAAGATACGTGGGGTAGGGCAGGATTACGGGGTAAAGCAAAGAGGGATCTCAGAGAGGGAAATGGGAATGGATAAGGCGCAGGCACGGATTACGTTCATCGATACGATAGCCAGATTTACGGCGTATACCAGTAAGCATCTGCCGGACGATGTGCGGACGAAGTTAAAGGAGCTTGGTGACCAAGAAGACAGTGAGATGGCCAAAATCATCTATACGGCGATGTTCGATGATCTTACCATGGCGGATGCGCTGAGTCGTCCTGTCTGCCAAGACACGGGTATCATTCAGTATTTTGTGCAGGTCGGCACACACTTTCCTCTGATCGACGAAATCGAAGACTGTCTGCGTGAAGCCGTGAAGAAAGCCACGGCGCTTGCTCCGCTGCGTCCCAATGCCGTGGAAGTCTTCGACGAAAAAAACACCGGCAATAATGTGGGGGTCCGTATTCCTTGGATCGAGTGGGAACTTATGCCGAACCGGGACGATGTCCAAATATATTGCTATCTGGCTGGAGGCGGCTCTAGTCTGCCGGGCGCGGCCAAGGTGCTCATGCCACTGGAAGGCTATGAGGGTGTGGTGAAGTTCGTATTCGATCAGATCTCGTCGTATGGGGTCAACGCCTGCCCGCCGCTTTTGGTAGGAATCGGCATCGCAGGCTCCGTAGAGGTCGCCGCAAAGCTATCGAAGAAGGCGCTCCTTCGGCCTCTTGGTTCTCACAACAGCAATCCTCGCGGAGCCGAATTGGAAGCTCGCATAGAAAAAGGCTTGAACGAGCTCCATATCGGGCCTGGTGGTTTCTCAGGAAAAAACTCGGTGATGGGCGTGCACATCGAGCAGGCAGCAAGGCACCCCGCAACGATTGCGGTGGGGCTTTCCACCGGATGCTGGGCACACCGCAGGTCCCTGATCCGCATCGATGCCTCGATGAGATACGAGATCATTTCGCATAGAGGAGCGACGATATGAGCAAAACAGTCGTGCAGACGCCGATCTCCGATACCGACATCGAGAATCTTTCCATTGGCGACATCATCTATTTGAATGGATATCTAGTGACGGCGCGGGACGAAGTGCATCATCGTTTTTTGAAGCAGAACCGCGAGCTGCCCGTGGACCTGGTGGGAGGCGCTATCTTCCATGCGGGACCGATCGTGAGAAAAAGTGAGGGAACACCAAGCCGGTATGAAGTGGTGTCCATCGGTCCGACGACGAGCATGCGGATGGAAGCGTATGAAAAGGAGTTTATCCGTCGAACCGGGATCAAACTGATCGTCGGCAAAGGCGGCATGGGGTCGCAGACGGCCGAGGGATGCCGCATCTATAAAGCGATTCACACGGTCTTTCCCGGCGGGTGTGCCGTGCTGGCCGCCACCTGTGTGGAAGAAGTCGAGTCCGTCGAGTGGCTGGACCTTGGTATGCCGGAAGCCATGTGGGTCCTTCGGGTGAAGGAATTTGGCCCTCTCATCGTTTCCATCGATACGAAAGGAAATAATCTTTTTGAAAAGAATAGGCTCGCGATCGAGGCACGAAAAGATGTCGTGGTCGAAGAGATCTGCCGCCATGTGAATTATTTCGGGTAGAAGGAGCGGGCGGAAGTAGAATGTACAAAGGGCTCCTCGTAGGGGCAACAGCAGATAGGTGGAGGCCTCGGCGGAAGCCCGGTGGGGACCCCGGCGGGGACCCCGGCGAAAGCCCCGGCGGAGTCTGCGCGCGCTTTCTTCTTTGCAGGGTTATTGCTGCCCGTAATACGCATTTTCCCCATGTTTGCGCTTGAAGTGGCGGGCGAGAAGGTGTGGCTGTATCGGGGGCGGTCCGTCTTTTGCCACCATACACGCCATGCGCGAGAGGATCGCCATCTTTGCCACCTCTTCGAGGACCGCGGCGTTGTGCACGGCGTCCATTGCGGACGTACCCCAGCAGAAGGGCCCGTGCGAGTGAACGAGGACCGCAGGCACAGACGCCGGGTCGATACGCCGGTTTTTGAATGTTTCGATGATCACGTTGCCGGTTTCGCGCTCGTAGTCGCCGTCGATTTCGGCGTCGGTGAGCAGGCGGGTACAGGGCACCGAGCCATAGAAGTGATCGGCGTGCGTCGTGCCTTCCGCGGGAATATCAAGACCAGCCTGGGCCCAGGCGGTGGCGTAGGTCGAGTGCGTGTGGACAATGCCCGCGGCAAGAGGAAATGCCTTGTACAGGGCCAGGTGGGTCGGTAGATCGGAAGAAGGCTTCAGCGCGCCGTCGACGGGGAGTCCCTGCATGTCGACAACGACCAAGTCGTCCACCGTCATCATGTCGTAGGGAACACCGCTCGGCTTGATGACGACAAGGCCCAGTTCCCTGTCTATGGCACTCGCATTCCCCCAGGTGAAGAGAGCAAGACCAAGGCGCGACAGCGCCACGTTGGCCGCGAGAACATCTTCGCGCAGCATTTCCAAATTATGTGAATTGTGGGACATGGCGGATATCTCCTGTCACATTACCGCTGCCGGAGGCGCTCCTGCTCGAGCTGGCGACGCAGCTCGAGGGTGGAGGTTTTCCGCCCGATCAGCAGGCACTCGATGCCCGCCATCCGCGCCCAATCCTCTAATATCTCGGCGGTGACCGTATACGAAAAGCTCGTGTGATGCGCACCGCCTGCGATTAACCAGAGCTCGAGGGCACTTTTAAAGTCGGGCAAGGGCTTCCACAGCGCGCGTGCAACCGGCAATTTGGGCATGGCCTGAGGTAGCGCCATGGCCTCGACCTCGTTCACCACAAGCCTGAACGAATCGCCGAGGTCGAGCACCGTTGCAGCAAGCGCCGTTCCAGATTTCGCATCGAATACGAGCCGAGCCGGGTCGTTTTTTCCACCGATCGAAAGAGCATGCACTTCGATACGAGGCCGGGCCGCCGCAATCGAGGGGCAGACCTCGAGCATGTGAGCACCCAGCACCATCTCGTTTCCCGGTTCCAGGTGGTAGGTGTAGTCCTCCATGAACGAGGTGCCACCAGCGAGTCCTAAACCCATCACTTTCATCGTCCTCACGAGGGCGGCCGTCTTCCAGTCGCCCTCGGCGCCGAACCCGAATCCATCTTCCATCAAGTGTTGGACGGCAAGCCCCGGCAGCTGTGGCAAGCCCGCAAGGTCTTCAAACGTGGTGGTGAAGGCTTTTGCGCCCGTATCGGAGAGGAAACTCCGCAGTGCACACTCGATAGCGGCCTGCTCCCGCACTCTCCGCATGGCGCCCTCGTTATTGAGGACTTCCTTCGCGATATGGTAGCGTGCCTCGTATGCCTGCATCACCGCGTCGATTTCTTTATCAGTCACTGCAAACAGGCGTCGTGCGACCTCGGAGATCCCATAGCCATTCACCTGCCAGCCGAACTGAATCTGGGCCGACACCTTGTTTCCCTCGGTGACTGCCACCTCGCGCATGTTGTCGCCCAAGCGTGCTACCCGCATCGTCTTGCCATCCGCAAAGGCTGCAGCAGCCCGCATCCACGCAGCGATATGTGCAAGAACCTCGGGATCCTGCCAGTAGCCGACAACGACCTTCCGCGCAGTCCTAAGTCGTGCGTGGATAAATCCGTGCTCTCTATCCCCGTGCGCCGACTGATTCAGGTTCATAAAATCCATATCGATGGAATCCCAGGGGATATCGCGGTTGAATTGTGTGTGCAGGTGCAGAAGGGGTCTCTGGTTTTCCAGAAGACCACCAATCCACATCTTGGAGGGCGAAAACGTGTGCATCCAGGTGATGATTCCCGCACATTCCGGATCGGCGTTGGCTTTTCTGAACAGCGCAACGATATCTTCGGATGATGTCGCGATACCGGGCTGAATCACGGAGGCCGGTATCGCATCGGTCTGGTTGAAAAAATCCGTCATGATCTTGGCATGCGCGGTGACCTGCTCGAGCGCGTCCGGGCCGTAGAGCAGCTGGCTGCCTACGATGAACCAAAATTTGTGCGATGTGTATGTTTTCATGTAAACTCCCTTTCGATGAATGCGCCGAGCTTTTTGTAGTCCTGGTAGAGACGGTTGTAGACTTCGACATGGTCCGGATCCGGCAGTATCACGGCCTCGATCGCCGGCTGCATCGCAGCTTGCGCCTCGGGGACGGAGGCGTAGAAGCCGCCTACGACCGCTGCAAACATCGCTGCCCCCAGCGCCACCGACTGATCGCTCGCCACGATTTCGATAGGCTTTCCGAGCACATCGGCCACAACCTGCATGACGAGGGGAGACTTGCGCGCGACACCGCCAACGGCGCGGATTTTCCGTATGTTGATATGTTCTTCGACAAAGCGCTCGACGATGGCGCGGGCTCCAAAGGCAGTAGCCTCTATGAGCGCACGATAGATCATCGGCGCGGTGGTTCCGAGGCTGAGCCCTATGATTGCGCCCTTGAGTTTTTGGTTGGCGTCCGGGGTGCGGCGGCCATTGAGCCAGTCGAGGGCGAGAAGCCCCGAAGCGCTCGGCTCTATGGTGCTCGCTGCTTTCTCGAGCGCGGGCATGATCCTGCCTTCAGCTTCTTCTCTGATATTTGCCGGAACAGACGTTTGAGGCAGGACCTGTTCGATCGGCCACATGAGGATGTTCTTAAACCAGGCATAGACATCGCCGAATGCGCTCTGACCTGCCTCGTAGCCCAGCATCCCCGGAATGATCGAGCCGTCGACCTGCCCGCAGATGCCCTTTACCAAGTGCTCTTTCCCCACCGAAAGAGGGCCGACGATCATGTCGCACGTCGATGTTCCCATAACCTTGATGAGCACCCCTGGTTCGACGCCACCGCCCACCGCGCCCATATGGGCATCGTAAGCCCCCACCGCTACGGGGATCTCGGACTTCAGGTGCAGCCGCTGGGCCCATTCGGCGGTGAGGTACCCGGCGATCGTGTCGCTCGTCCACGTTTCGGACCCCAGCGTCTTCTTTATTCTGACGAGCTCTGGGTGCAGCATGGCCAAAAACTCGTCGGAAGGGTAGCCGCCGAAACTTTTATGCCACATGGCCTTGTGCCCCATCGCGCACCTGCTCCGCTTTATGTCGCCGACAGACCGAACGCCGGTGAGCAGGGCAGGCATCCAGTCACAGTGTTCGATCACGGACGCAGCCGCGGCCATCACCTCAGGGGCCGTCCTGGCGACATGCAACAGCTTGGCCCAGAGCCACTCCGAGGAGTAGACCCCTCCCTCGTACATCGTGAAATCGACCTTCCAACTGTGCGCAAGATCGTTGATCGCAAATGCCTCTTCGGTCGCCGTATGGTCTTTCCAGAGTATAAACATCGCATTTGGATTTTCTGCAAACGCAGGGAGCATTGCGAGCGGTGTTATATCCTCTGTCACCAGACATGGCGTCGAGCCCGTCGTGTCGATGGCCATCCCCCTCACGAAGGGCAGAACATCCGTTCCCGTTTTTGTCGCGAGTTCGTCCATCACGGCGAGCAGCGAATCGATATAGTCCTGAGGATGCTGACGAAACTGATTGTTCGCTGCATCGCAGTAGCGCCCTTCGGTCCACCGGGGATACTGCGCCACGGCGCTTGCAATTTCCTCGCCGTTTTGTGCGTTGGTAATTACGGCGCGACACGAGTCCGTGCCGTAATCGATGCCGATGACATACATCTTTTCTCTGTTGTTCATGGTGACTCCTCAACGATAGAACTGAACTCCGTCTAGGCTCGTGCAGACCCTCGTTCTATCCGCATTCAGCCCGAAAAGACGGCCCCCATGATGTTTTCCTGCGAAATCTCCGCTTTGTCCAGAACCCTACACACCCTTCCCTCGTGCATCACCAGAACCCGATCCGACAGCGCAACAATCTCTGGTAGTTCGGAGGAGATGAGGATGATGCTCGTGCCTTTGTCCGCAAGGTCCGTGATAAGCTTATGGATCTCCGCTTTCGCATGTACATCGATGCCCCGCGTAGGTTCGTCCAAGATCAAAATCGATGGCGTTGTTGCAAGCCACTTCGCGATCACCACCTTCTGTTGGTTTCCTCCCGAAAGATTGTTCACCACTTGGTCGAGCCCGCTCGTCTTGATCTCGAGCAGTCGGACGAAAGAATCGGCGATTTCGCGCTCTTTTTTCTTGTTTAGAACGCCAAAAAAGCCAGAAAGAGCACTGTGGATCGACATGGTGATATTTTCTTGGACCGTCATCGGGAGGATGAGGGATTTTATCTTTCGGTCTTCGGAGAGATACGCGATGCCGTGCTCGATAGCCTGCCATGGGGAACGTATATGTACCTCTTTTCCTTGTAAAAACATTCTGCCCGAAGTTTTTTGCTCTGCTCCGAACAGGAGGAGTGCAAGTTCGGTTCGCCCTGCTCCGATGAGCCCTGCAAAGCCCAGTATCTCTCCGCGATGCAGTTCGAAATTCACTCCGCTCACATTGGGCGGACCGGAGAAGTTCTCGACCTTCAGCAAGACCTCCGTTCCGGCAGTCTTGCTTCGGCTTGAGAAAAACGACTGGATTTCCCGACCCACCATGAGCGATACCAACGAATCTCTTGTTGCGGATCTTGTCTCGAGTTCGCCGACGCGTCTGCCGTCACGTAGGACAATAATCCTGTCTGTCACATCAAAAACTTCTTCGAGCTTGTGTGAGATGAAGATGACGGAGATGTTTTTGGCTTTTAGTTCCTTTATGATCTGAAAAAGCTTTCGGCTTTCTTTATCGGTGAGGGAGCTTGTCGGCTCGTCCATGATGATGAGCTTCGCCTTTGTGAGGAGGGCCTTGCCGATTTCGACCATCTGCTGAAGGGCCACCGAGAGCTTGCCGACAGGAGTGGTGAGGGGTATTTGTACATCGAGATACGAGAATATCTCTTCGGCTTTCTTTTTCATCGCACGAAAATTGACGACTCCTGTTTTGGAGCGGATTTCGCGGCCAAGAAATAGATTTTCAAGGGCAGAGAGGTTCGGACAGTTGTTGAGTTCCTGGAAGATGATCGCGATGCCTTTCTCCTGGGCATCCATAATGGATTTTAAACTAAATCTGTTTCCATACCAGATCATGTCTCCAGAGTCTGGCATATAGACACCGGAGATGATTTTTACGAGCGTACTCTTCCCTGCACCGTTCTCTCCGAGCAGTCCGACGACCTCGCCCTCCTGAATGGAGAAATCGACCTCGTCGAGAGCTTTGACGCCAGGAAAACTTTTGCATATCTTCTTCAGCTGCAAAAGTGGTTCAGCCATGGCATTCTTCCTTATTTGTTCTTGATCCGGTCGAGCACAGCCGCCAGCACGATGATGACACCGATCACTGCAGTCTGCCAGTATGCCGAGACACGCATGAGCACCAGACCGTTGCGGATAACGCCCATTATGGCGGCGCCGATGATGACGCCGAGAATGCTTCCACTTCCGCCCGACAGCGAGGTACCGCCGATGACTGCGGCCGCAATTGCGTCGAGTTCCCAGCCTGTGCCTGTATCTGCCTGCGCTGAGTTGAATCGCGCAACAAGGATTATCCCGACCACCGCTGCCATAAATCCCGAAATCATGTACAGAAAGACTTTGATCTTTTTTACATTGATGCCCGAAAGAAAAGTCGCCTGCTCGTTGCCGCCGATGGCGTAGGTGCGCCGTCCGAAGGTTGTCTTGGACAGCACAAAATGCGCAATCACCCCGAGAAAAATCGTCACCCAGAGCGGAATTGGCAGGGCGAGAAAGTCTTCCTGGCCCACGATCAGGAAGGGTTTGGGGATGTTGGTGACCGGCCAACCCTTTGTAATAATGAGAATGACTCCTCTTGCAAATGACTGCATGCCGAGGGTCACGATGAAGGGCGCGATACGGACATATGAGATCAGCACTCCATTGAGAAGCCCACACGCAAGTCCGGTAAAAAGGCCTAAAAGCACACTCAACCAGATCGGCTGTTGGCCGGCCATTGCGAGCGCAGAAATTACACCGGATAAACCCATTATGGATCCGACCGACAGGTCGATGCCGCCGGTCAGAATGACGAACAGTTCCCCAAAGCCAACAATTGCGACGAAAGAGATTTGTCTAGAAACAAGATAGAGGTTTGAACCACTTATAAAATTCGGCGCGAATATCGTCACCGAGATCATTAACAGGATCAGCGCGAGGAATATCGCTGATTCGCGGTAGGAAAAAAATCGCGCGATGAGCGACTTCTGTTCTTGAGCCATCATACCTTCCTTTATTTATAAAGGCAGTGCTGCAGATTCCAGCACTGCCTTCTCATGCTTGTTATGATAATTATTGGGCGAATTCCTTCTTCATCTCATCCATGTAGGTGTTCACATTGTCCTTGGTGACAAATAGAACGCCTGTATCGATCACCTTGGGAATCGGTTTGCCGTTCATTGCATCGAGGAGCATTTCGACGGAGAGCCATCCCATCTTGTAAGTTTTCTGGACCAGACAGAATGCGACCGAACCGTCTTTTATACCCTCGAGGGTATCTTTGAGGTCATCGAAACCTGCAAGAATGATTTTGCCGGCCTTTTTCTGCTGCTTTAGGACGTTGGCGGCCGCAGGGGCACATTCCGCAGAGACTCCGAAGATCGCCTTCAGGTTCGGATAGGTCTGAAGAATTGCCTCGGTTTTGTTGGTGGTAACGGCAAAGTCTCCTTGGACATCGACTACGTCGAGGACCTTAATCTTGGGGGCGACTTCGCTGATTGCGCGCTTAAAGCCTTTTGTCCGTAGGTTGAGGTTTGCAGCACCTAGGCCACCCTGGAGAATGATGATCTCGCCGCTCTTGTTCATAAGCTCGGCCATTTTTTTGCCAGCCTCATAGCCAGCAGTCTCGTTGTCTGTGCCGATGTAGGTGAGGGCTGCGCTCGAAGGGGCTGGAGCATCGAAGGTGATGACCTTGATGCCCGCCTTTATGGCGTCCGCAATGACGGGCACGAGGCCTGCATCGTCGACTGCAGATATGGCGATCCCGTCCACCCTGCGGGCGATCAGATCTTCAATGACCTTCACTTGAAGCGGCAGCTCGAATTTCTGTGGATCAACCTTTTCGACAGTGACCCCGTACTTTGCGGCGGCATCCTTGAAGCCTTCGTAACAGGGCTCATAGTAAGGATGTACCCCCTTGGGCACCATCACGAAGACAGGTTTTTTCTGGGCAAATGCTCCAAAGGGCAGAAGCACCATCAGCGCCAGGACAAAAACCAGTAGTTTTTTCATACCTACCTCCTTGATTATCTCAAGCCCCCTGACAGGGGCAGGATTCACTGTGTTTGGATGTATGTATCTCGGCCTTTTGTTGCTCAACAAGAAGTTCTGTCGGAAGGTTTTCTTTGAGGTGGATATCAATGGGCATCTCGATTTCGTGCTCGACCAGCTGGCCGAGCACGACAGAGCGGTACAGCTGATAGATACCCAGAAAGCCCTGCTGTTCCTGCCTCTGAGAAATAATGCAATCGATGGTTTTCGCTTCGAGCTGTTTAATGTTTTCCGGCACCAAGTCGTAGCCGACCACCGTAATATGCTTCTGGCCTGGCTGCGTGTTGAGACCTGCAGCGATTCCGTGGACCGATGCATTTGTCACAAAGACCCCATCGATGGAAGAGAATTCCTGAAGCAGCAGGCGAATAAAGTGTTTACGTTTGTCGATGTGTTCAATGTCGAAGCATTCCCGTAGATACACTTCGTAAGGTCGGTCTGAAAAATATGCGTTGAAGCCCTCGATACGCCGCCGGATATGATAGTCTTCACTGTGAGTGCTGACGATGATGTAGGGTCCGGACCGGCTGGAGAAAGCTTCCAAGAGACGCCCTGCTAGAAGTCCGCTTTGGTAGGCATTCTGTCCGATGCGCGTAAGAGGCTTAAAGGAGGGAATCTGCGCGTCGAAAAAGACGACAGGATAATCGGTGGGTAAGCGGCTCAGCAGCGCAGTCGTCTCGTCGGGGATAACTGGCGCTATGAGGAGCCCCGCAAATTGTAAGGGGTCGAAAGCAGCCAAGACCTTCGCAAAAGAAGCCCGCATATAGCGGTTGAATTCGAACCGCCTGATGCTCACTCCAAAAGCTGCAAGTTCCTTCTGGGCTTTTTGAATTCCGGCGTAGGCCATGCGCCAGTAGCCAGAGTCTTCGTCTAGTGCTGGCATGATCACTGCAAAGGGGTACTTTTTATTGAGCTTTAAATGCCTGGCGATCGGGTTGGGCGTGTAACCGGACTGCTCAATGATAGAGAGGATCGAAGCTTTTGTCTCGGGAGAAACTCGGCCGCGGTTGTGTAAAACGCGGTCCACGGTGCCTATCGAGACGCCAGCTTTTTCTGCAATTTCGCGGACGGTCATGTTCCTTGTCTCCCTAGCAGCGGTAACGTACACGCGCCTCTGTTAAAACAGCCTCATCTGCGGTAACGTACACGCAAAGTATAGAATGACTTTTGTATTCTGTCAAATAAAACTTTTTGCAGCGCTTTACAAAAGACCGGTGCGGGCCCATGGTGCGAAACAGGCCTTTGAAATATCGTTCTTTAACGAGGCGGCCTTTGTGGCGCACCAGGAAGCCGCTGCTTGCACATAGCACTATGCATGATGTAAGGTTAAAAACGTAGAACTTCTTAAAATACTCCAAGGGAGAGTACGCATGAAAAGGGCCATCCTTGTGCTAGTGCTTGCTGCTTTTGTCTGTGGTTCGGTTTTTTCCGAATCTGGAAAGAATCTTCAGAAGATTTACCCCATCGATTCCGATATCTATCAGGCGATTACCGCGCTCTACATAAGTCAAGGGCTTGCGCTTCCCTCGACGACGGGGCCTTGGAGCGCGGATGAACTTCTCGAAATGCTCGAGAAAATCGACACGGGCAAGCTCTCGGGCGGCACTCTGGCCGCCTATCAGTACGCATCATCTGAATTGAACCGCGATACTACGACCTTCAAGTTCGGTCTCAGCGCCGCCATGGAGGCCTATAATCACACCAACACCACGGATTTTACGGATGAGTCCGATTGGGTCGTGGGCTTTGCCGAGCGCAAGCCCTTACTGGACATAAGCCTTGAAGCTTGGCCGGGCGAGCATTTTTATGGGTATTCATCTATGTCGGTTGGGAATAACTGCTACAACGGATGGAATGCCACAGACGGCTACACTTCGACGCTATTCGGGCAATATGCCCTGACGACGAATATTCCCCTTGTCCCGCCGGCGGTGATGTCGGACCTCGATTTCAATGTCCCCTATCGGGCATTCGGAGCCTTTGGCGGCGACGGCTGGAGCGCCGAATTCGGGCGCGAGCGCCTTTCCTGGGGCCCCGGCGAATCGGGCAACTTCGTCATAGGGGACCAGATTCTCTACCACAATATGGGACGCATTACCACGTATACGAAGAATTTTAAGTACACCTTTCTGACCTCGTTTTTTCCCTATCCGGACAATTATTACCCAATTATTGATAAAACAACGGGGAATTATACCGGCAACGGGAGGTCTCAATCAGCCCTCGTGTCCGGCATTAAAATGTTCATGGCACACCGTCTCGAGTGGAACATGTTCAAGGACAAGGTCGGATTTATCCTCACGGAGGGGATCATGTATCAGTCCGCCGATAACACGCTCGACCTGCGTATCCTGAATCCTGCCATGATCTTCCACGATTACTATATTCGAGGGAACGCCAACTCCATCCTGTCGGCTGAGCTCAACTTTACGCCGATTCCCTATGTCAATCTGTATGGGCAGGTAGTCGTCGACGAGTTCGCGCTGCCGGGTGAACCCATGCCTGGCGAGTCTGGAGCCCTCCCTGCCGCCTTCGGCTATATGGCTGGTGCCAAGGGACGTTATCCTTTCGGCAAGGGTATGTTCTTCGGTTTCTTCGAGTGGGCAAGAACAGACCCCTACCTGTATCTGCGCGATGGAAGCTCCTATTCGCAGTCCCTTGGCGACCCAGGCCTCAACTACGTCGTGGCGCTGCGGATGTTCTCAAATGCAGGCGGCATCTCGTACACGGAAGAATTCATGGGTTACGAATATGGCGGCGACGCGATCGTCTACAACGCCAATCTTGGCTACAAGCAGTTCGGGAAATGGTATGTATCGGCGAATTTCTTCTTTATGGAGCATGGAACCTTCGACAAGTGGACCTGCTGGACCGATGTCTCGGACGCGTCAGACGACGTCTCGACGCCGACCACGATTCATGTTACGGACAACAATGGAGATTTGGATACGAGCGACCGCAATGCCGTTGCGTATACGACCATCGTCGGGCTAAAAGGCGGATACACCATCATGAGAAACTTCGATGTATATCTCGAGGCGGATTATATCTATATCAAGAATCCGGATAACGTCAGCGCCAATGCGCCAATACGTGATTTTCAGCTGACTGCCAGCATTTCGTACTCGCTGTAATCCGTTCGCGGCCAGGGGTTGTTTCAGGTTTGTTGTACCAGGTGGTGTGGAAGGCAGTACAATGAAGGCTTTTGTAAGGAGCGCCTGCCGCGCTGCGCTGAAAATAGCGCTGTGGGCGAGTTTGTTGGGCGCCGCCGAAATGCTCGCGGGCGCCGAAGAGGCCGCCACGAGCCGTTCCGGTCAGAGCGCCGCTGGCCTGTGGTTTGACATCGCACCTCTTGTGGAGCTGACCAATCGTCCGGCGCTGAGCACACAATACACAGTGAGCGCTGAGGATCTTGAATGGTTCTATGCGCGCCCTGCGCTTGCCACCCTTGGTTTCCAGTTGCGCACGGGACCGCTGTTTGCGGCGATGTCGGTCGAGCTTCAGCAGGACGTGGGAGAACTGCTGCTGGGCGGTTCGCTGACAAATCTGCTTGTCTCCCACGATTGGGGAACCCCCAGTGCCTCCAACAACTATCCGAGTGTCGGCTTTCTTGAAGGAGAAGGGCAAGGCTGGCATTTTTCGCTCGGCAGGAGAGCCATCAATCTCGGCCCCGGCGACTATTCGCTGACGGTGTCTAGCCAGAACCCATGGTATGACCATGCCATGAGCGGTCTCTCGGCGATGCTCGGGCCAGGTTTGTTGAATTATGACTTTCTTGCGATCAATGTCTTAAATCGGTCGAATGATGGAAAATACCTGTTCATGCATCGCCTACAGGCGGAGTTTCTCCTATGGTCTCTGGGCTTTTCCGAATATAACCTCCTAACCAAAGATTCGCTCGACTTTCAGGATATCGGACCTTTTCTTATCTATCACCATCTTTTTTCGAGCGGCTCGAACGTCATGGCCCAGCTCGATGCCGAACTGAGGCCGGCGCCTGATTTTCGCCTGTATGGGGAAGTGCTCATGGACGACTTCCAGCTTACCACGGAAAGCTCCTCCTCGAATCCCAACGCCTTCGGCTTCCATGCCGGCCTCGAGTGGGCAATTCTGTCTGCCTCGGACTACGCCCGCCCACACGTTTTCAGAAAAGACTATGGGATCAGCGTAGGCTCTTCCCATCTACAAGGTGAGCTTCTGGCTAGCCTAGAGTGGTACTGGGCATCGACCTACCTCTACCGACGCAGTTCGAACGCTCCCAACGAGGCGTATTTTTCGCGCTATTTCCTTCAGACGAACAGTATAGGCTGGCATACGGTGGAACCATGGTTTTCGTACCCACTCGGCCCGGATCGGATGATGTTCTCGGCGCGGCTCGCCTATGCGAAATCGCGTACGGCTGTCTTTTGGCGGACCTATTTCATGATACTCGGCGCTGAATCGGGTGAGACCACCTACCAGGCTCCCTATGCGGACAATTGGCTCGGGCCGCAGAGCCCCATGACCTATGTTGCACACTCAGACGTCTCCTTCGACTACTTGGTACGCCATTCGACACTCCTGCGATGCGCGGTTTCGTTGGACTGGAAGAGCAGCGCCGGAAATCCGGTGTATAGTGTCTCGCTGGTGGTTGTGCAGCGACTTAGCGTGGGGGTGACAGAGTAGGCTCTAAGAATGAAGATTTTATGGGCTGAAATGGATGCTGAGCGGTCGCTTTTTTTTATGTAATTCCGTATGTATTTCATAAGAGATCGGGCCTTTTTTCGGCAACTACCTTGAGCACCTCGCGCACGTTTTGACTTTGGCCACGGCGCATAATGAGGGTTGCGTCGTCGGTCTGCACGACGATGAGATCTTCGACTCCTTCAAGGATAATGGGCTTTTCTCCTCCCACTACCAGGCAACGCCGGGAATTCATGAGGATGGCGTCGCCCGAAAGCGCCGCATTCTCCCCATCTTTCTTCGTCTCGTCATACAGGGCGTCGAAGCTCCCGAGGTCGCTCCACCCCGGATCGCAGACCACAACTTTGACTTTGTTGCTTTTCTCCATGACGGCATAGTCGATCGATATGCTGGGAATGGCCACCATGTCTTCGGGTCGAGGGCGCAAAAGGCGCCCTTTTTCGGCCAGCTCATAGGTGCGTCGTACCGTAGCGAAGAGCTCTGGAGCACAGTGCGACAGCTCATCCAACAAGGTGCCGGCGCTGAACACAAACATGCCGCTGTTCCAGTAATACTGGCCAGATGCCAGATAGGACTCGGCCGTTGTTCTGTCTGGTTTTTCTCGAAATGACAGGGCATTCTCCCCATCCGCCTCGATATAGCCGTAGCCGGTTTCGGCATATTGGGGCTTGATGCCGAAGGTGACGAGGAATCCCTGCGATGCCAGTTCGGCTGCCCGATTGACGGCCTTCATGTACTGATCCTGTTTGGCAATGCGGTGGTCGGAAGGGGAGACGAGCACGAGTTCGTCCCGAGGAAGCCCCAGCAGGATGAGGGCTATTGCCGGGGCTGTATTCCGGCCTGAGGGTTCGAGGAGCCCTTCGACATTGTCGATGCCCATCCGCGCCATCTGCTCTTCTACAAGCGGCAAGTGCTCGATGTTCGTCGCCACCACAAATTTTTCGCAGAGTGGTTTATTCCGAGAGACTGTCTCCTCGAAGAGCGACTTGTCCCGAAAAATACGGACGAACTGCTTGGGCATCTTTTTGCGGCTCAATGGCCACAGACGAGTCCCCGACCCGCCGCACAAGATCAAATTGACCATCGGATTCTCCTGATCAGGTATTGAAGCAGCGATCACCACCGAAGGGTGATCAGCCGCGTGGCAGAAATCCAGCCTTCTTGTGCGCATTATAGCATACGTCTTTGTGTAGACTACGCTCTCTTCCGAGAATGCGATGAACGGCGCATAGAGGATCAGCAAAATTCCAAGAAAAAGCCCAGATGTGTGCGCGAGAGCTCCACCCCTTAGGTCGAAGCGGTCTTGCCCGGCCTCTAGGGTTCGCTATAGTATAGAAAACAACACATGAGTCCCGACAATCCGGAATTGCAGCTCCTCGAGTCGATCTATAGTGCGATGGAAGAGGGGAACAGCCCCGCGCTCGTCTCGCAGCGCGAGCTTGCAACTACGTCTGGACTGTCGCTCGGTCTGACCAACACGCTTTTGAAGCGCTTTATCGAGCGGGGCTGGGTCAAGCTTTTGCACGTCAACGGCCGCAAAATCAAGTATGCGCTCACACCTTCCGGCATGGAAGAGATCGCCGTGCGCACGGTGGACTATTTTATGCGGGCTTCCAGGAACGCTTCACTGTATCGAAAAAAGATCGATGGTTTTATCGAGTCGCTCGGACGCAGTGGGTATACAGGCCTCCTCTTGCTGGGCCCCGCAGAGCTCGATTTTCTATTCGACTATTCGTGCATAAAGCACGGCATTCAGTTTTACCACTGCTACAAGATCTGCGCACAGAAAATCAGGGCTCTGCATTTGAGGTACGAAGGGCTCGTCGCCGTGTATGCTGAGGGCAGTTCGGCGGAGGGCGATTCGGTTGAGGGTATAAAGAAGCGGCTAGGGCTGCCTCCATCAATGCCGCTCATCAGAGTTTCACAGGTATTGTTGAATTCGGGAGGAGAAGCATTGACCAGCCTGGATTGAGGGCTGCACCTTGATGCCGTGCATATGCCTCTGTGTTCGGCTGATCCCGAGGATAATTCTGTATCCAATTACTCAACTATTTGTTTTCACAGTAATGAATTCTTACACGATACATAATCTTTTTATATTGACTTTGATGCATGCTTCCTTCAATATATGAATAAGATTATGAGTAGAGAACGTTTTTTCGAGGACGAACACCAGATCATCGATGCGGCAATCGACCTTATCTGCGAAGTCGGCTACGAAAAGTTTTCCACAAGGAAGCTTGCCGCCCGTCTCGGGGTTTCTCCTATGACGCTCTATAATTATTTTACGAACAAAGAAGAAATTGTACATGCCTCTGTCAGGATGGCGTACAAAAAGGCCTTTGGGGCGATCCAGAATGATTTAAAAGAGTATTTCGAGAAGGAGTCTTCCTGTCCTCTTCTTGCGTATGTAGAGATTGGAAGAAGGCTGCTCGTGTTTTCCAAGCAATATCCGCAGATATACTCTCTTGTCTTTGTGAATTTTGCACCCTGTTCCGATCTTTCTCCTTTCATTGAGTGTTATGAATCTACATTTAAGAATGTGTTGGAGCAGCTTGTCGACAAGGAAATAGAAAAGGAGCTCCGTCGGCACATCTATCTTTTTCAGGTTCTGGTTGCGGCGTTGGTGCACAACATTCATCTCGGATGGGGCTCGGCGGATGAAAGTGCCTTTGAGGTCGATCTTTTGCTTGCATATGAAAAACTCTTAAAACCTTTCGAGAGGTATTTCCCCGCATGTTCGGGGCACCGATGATTTTTATCCACCGCGAGCCACAGAGCATCCGCAGCATGCTGGTCGAGCAGGTCTTTCGGCGTGCGGGGGTCAGCCTTGGCCCCAATGCCTCACGGCCTCGGTTCATCGTGCGCCAATACACGAAGAGCCTTCTGTCGCCGGACCCCCCGCGCGGCATACGCGCCAGACTCGATGTGAGAAGTTTCAGCGTCGAACAGTCCAGGGTGCATATACTCATCCCTCGCATCGATGGCTGTGAACACTGCATTCTGTATCTGCACGGAGGTTCGTATGTCGCGACTTTTACCCGACAGCACTGGAATTTTCTTGGCAAAATCGCGGAGAAGACAAAGAGCGTGATCATTGCGCCGGACTATCCTCTAGCGCCTGAGCATCGCTGGTCGGAGGCCTACCGAGTGCTCTTTGCACTCTGGAAACGCATGGGAGAGTACCTGCCATGTGCATCCATTATACTGATGGGAGATTCGGCAGGAGGCGGGCTTGTTCTCGGCTTCGTGCAGACGCTGAGGGATGCCCATCTGGCTATGCCCGCATCGGTGATCATGCTCAGTCCGTGGCTCGATGTGACTCTCGAGAACCCACAGATCGAGGTGCTTTCGCCGGCTGACCCTTTCCTCAACGTCGAGGCGCTACGGGTTGCAGGAAAAGCCTGGGCCGGCCGCTCAAATCCGCGTCGTATGGAAATAAGCCCCATATACGGACACTTTGAGGATCTTCCTCCTCTGAGCCTCTTTATCGGAACAAAGGACCTTCTCTTGGCCGATTGCCGGAAATTCAGAGATATCTGTGTGGTAACTGGTGCCAAGCTCGATTATTATGAATATGAAGGAATGCTCCATGTCTGGATGCTTCTACCGATTCGTGAGTCGGGGTATGCGGTGGAGCAGATTATGGGGATTGTGGCCACACAGGCGCAGTGTATCGATATCGGTTCGGTGTTGGAGTTCGCAAGAGGGAGGTTGAAGGATGAGAACAATGCAGGCAGCGCGTAGCGTGAGATTTGTGGGCATTGGGATAGTCGTGCTGGTGCTTCTTGTCTCTGCGGGTAGAGCAGCGGCTCAGGGGATGGACGTCCCTGCCCCAGGGATGCCGGTGCAAAAGCGCAGTATCCGAGTGCAGGGCAAGGCGACGATGTCTGTGGAGCCCGATGTCGCATATCTGACTCTCGGTGTGGAAACACAGAGCGATACAGCGGCGAAGGCCCAGGAGACCCTTGCCGAGCGGGCCTCGAATGTGCTCGCCTCCCTGTCGCAGGCTGGCATCGATAGGTCCAGGATGAAGACGAGCTCATATCGCGTGTCGCCCGTGTACAGCACACACAAGGACAAACAGAATGTCGTCATAGGATATAGAGCCGAAACGAGGATCAACGTGGAAGTCTCGGACCTGCCGTCGGTAGCGGACTTGGTGGATGTTGCAATGAGCGCGGGGGCAAATGCGATCCGCTCTCTTTCCTTTGATCGCAAGGACATGCAGTCCTTTAAGACCAAGCTCATCGAGGCGGCCTGTACGGATGCGAAGATGAAGGCGGATGCGGCAGCAGCGGCGCTTGGTGTCCGGATCGGTGCTCCCGTGTCCGTGGACATACGAGATTCTTTCTCAGCGTTCGATGCTGGGGATGATGGCATATTATTGGCGGCGGAGAGGAGCCCGGTTTTCTACAGTCCCGGCGAACTCGATATCGATGCCTCGGTAACTATAGAATTCGACCTTGTGACGGAATAGGAATTCGCTTCCGGCATGCCTCTCAATTGACAGAGAGGTGGAAGCATGTCTCTATACTACTCTCATGCGACACAAAATCGGAATCATCGACAGCGGCATAGGCGGACTTACGGTGGTGCGAAGCCTCTTTGTGAGAGGGATGCCTTTCGATGTTATTTATGTGGGCGACAACGCGAACATGCCGTACGGCAACCGGTCTGCTGCCGAGATAGTTGCACTTACGATGCGCATGCTGACGCTGCTCTCGGAATACAGCGTCGAGGCGGTTGCGATCGCCTGCAACACGATTTCGGCGATAGCCGATCAAGTGCGGCCGTATAGCAGTGTGCCACTTGTCGATATCATAAGCCCGGCGGCAGAGGCGCTGGCTGGACGTGGTGAGTCCGACGTGGGGCTCTTTGCTACTGAATTTACGGTGAAGTCTGGCCTGCATGCGGCGCGCGTGAGGGAGTTGAATCCCGCAGTGAAGGTGCACGGAGTCGCAAGCTCTAGGCTCGCAGCCCTCATCGATGGGGCGATCGACGACGAAAAGGCCATTCGCGATGAAATCGCCTCGATGCTGCAGAGGCTCGAAGCAGTACAGCCCGTCAAGACGGTCCTCTTAGGGTGTACACATTACCCGATTGTGATGGATATATTCAAATCCCTTGCGCCGGATATCGACTTCATCGATCCGGCCGACTTACAGACAGATGCGGTGGTGCGGCTTTTTTCTCGGAATAGAAGAGAGACTGCCGACTCGGCGAATGCTGCCACAGCCTCGCTCGATCTCGTCACCTCAGGAAATCCTGAGTCATATCGTTCGATAATGGCGAGGCTCGGAATCCCAGAGCCGCGCAGCATCCGCCGCCTTGAGGCTTAGTCAAATTGCAAGCGCCGCGCCAGGGTCGGCGCTGATCTTTCCTGGTCGCGTTATTGTGCGGCGGTGACGATGGCATCCGTCCAGCCCGCCCAGTTAGGGGCATTTTCCCAGAACGAAGGCGGTTCGCCGTCCGAAGGTTCGTAATCGGATGCTTCGTAGGGCGAGCTCGGTGTGTCTGTGGCTCCTCCGTCGGGCTGCGAGACTGCCTCTTTGGGGTGCATTTTCTTCCACTCTTCGATTCTTTTGTTTCTGAGAAATTTTGTCGCCACCGAAGGGAAAAGCTCGAGGAGGAGCTGTTCTTTTTCATTGAGGGCCAGAAGCATCCCTCCCGCTTCGGCCACAGGAGGATTGTCCTGAGGCTTGTATTGGCTTGTGTCGTAGGGCTTTTCCTCGCGCGTGCCACAAATTTTATAGCGGAATTCAGGGTCGACGGGCCATGGAGTTTTCCCGTATGAGCCGAGGATGAGTTCCGCAAAATTCTTCGATACATTCTCGTACATGTCCTTGCCCTGATGCAGGCTAACGATGCAGTTGACCGCCTGAACGCCTATAATCTGGCTCGTGGGAGTCACGAGCGGCGGTAGTCCCGAGTCAAGGCGCACGCGAGGCACAAGGCGCAACACTTCGTTCAGGTGCTGCTCGAGCTTTGCCTCCTTGAGCTGAGTCATCATGTTGGTATACATGCCGCCTGGTATCTGCGCATGCCGTACGATTTCGTCGGGCTCGGGGTAGGAGAATGCCTTTTCGATTGCCTGGCAGATGGCGAGCGATTTTTGATATTTTCCGCCCACGGCTGCTTCGAGCGCGTCGTCGAAGAGTCTTGAAAGATGGGGGGGAATGCTGTCTTTGGAAAGATCGAGTTCGAAAGGCAACATTTTGTATTGATCGTATGCGGAGAGTTCTGAGCGTATTTGTCGCAGACGTTTGTCTATCCTCGCCACGGCGGCATTATCCACATCGGTGGAAAGGCCAAGCCTATCGGAGAAGATGCGTATGATCTCGTAGGCCGGCGCTGCAGGACCGCCTGAGAATGAGAGCACCGCAGTATCGACGATGTCGACACCGTTGACCATGGCGGCGAGGAGACTCGCCACGCCGAACCCGGGGGTGCAGTGCGTGTGTAGGTCGACAGGCACATCGAGTTCGTTTTTGAGCGCCTTGATGAGTTCGGCGGCAGTGGAAGGATCGATGAGCCCGGCCATGTCCTTGATGGTGACCATGTCTGCGCCGAGCGTGGCCAGCTCTTTCGCTTTTTGGACATAATATCTAACCGTGAATATCTTTGGTGGGATTTTTTTGCCGGTAAAAAGTGCATTGACTCGATCTCTGAAGTGAAAACGAGGGTCGACGGTATAGCACACCGCGCAGTCGGCCAATCCTCCGGCTGCCTTCACGAAACGGATCGAGGATTTCATATTGTCGATATCGTTCAGTGCATCGAAGATGCGCATGATATCGATACCCGCGGCGATGGCGTTCTTGCAAAAGCCCCCGATGACGGAATCGGGATAGGGGGTATACCCGAAGAGGTTTCGGCCTCTGGAGAGTGCAGTCATCTTTGAGGCATCGCCGATGCCTTTTTTGATGGTGGCGAGTCTGTCCCATGGGTCTTCGCCAAGGAAACGCATTACCGAGTCGGGGACCGCACCTCCCCACACTTCCATCGCATAGAAGTGGCTCTGACGATAATCGTCGAGGACCGCTTTGACCTGCTCGTTGGTCATGCGTGTTGCGAACTGCGATTGTTGTCCGTCTCGGAGGGTTACATCGCGAATCTTGATATACTTCATCATCTATTCTCCAATAGATTAGTTGTATCTAAAATCCGAGAATGCGACAAGTATCGGCACCATATGAGATTTATGCATAAAATTGATAGCTTTTGACAAAATAGTGAATTACCTGTACAATACAGCCAGGCCGTAATGCGTTCCTTGTATAAATTTCCGTTCACTATACATCACTTTTCTATAGGAATGTCGCTCAGTCTGTCAGATTGAGTACGGCGGGATAGCGAACAAGAGCATTCAAGATGGCTGAATCAAAAAAACGGTTCTTTCATGTTATACGTGAGAATTATTGCAAAGGCTGTAATATCTGCGTAGCGTTTTGCCCTAAACAGGTTTTGGAGCTTCGAAACGAGAAGGTTTTTCCGGCCAGGCCGGATGATTGCATAGGATGCCGGATGTGTGAACTTCGGTGCCCCGATTTTGCGATCGAGGTGCATCCTGCCGAAGAGAAAGCCACGTTTGAGCGGAGCGTCAATCATATGGACTTGAGTCTTCCGCCGGAGGCGCATCATGTCTGAGAAAGCAAAACTTATGCAGGGGAACGAGGCCTGCACGATGGCCGCCATTGCTGCAGGGCTTGAATTTTATGCGGGGTATCCCATTACGCCATCAACTGAAATCGCCGAGATGTGTTCGGAAGAGCTTCCCAAGGTCGGTGGAAAATTCATCCAGATGGAGGATGAGATCGGTTCCATCTCGGCGTGCATCGGGGCTTCGCTCACGGGGGCAAAGGCAATGACCGCGACTTCGGGGCCCGGTTTTTCGCTCATGCAGGAGTCGATCGGCTACGCGAGCCTCTGCGAGATACCCGTGGTCATCATCGATGTCCAGCGGATGGGGCCATCGACGGGCATGCCGACCAGCCCCGCCCAGGGCGACCTTATGCAGGCGCGCTGGGGAACCCACGGCGATCATCCGATCATCGCGCTTGCGCCGGGCAATGTGAAGGAGTGCTACGAGCTCACCTTCAGAGCCTTCGAGCTGTCGGAAAAATATCGTGTGCCTGTGGTGGTGCTCACCGATGAGGTCATTGGTCACATGCGCGAAAAAGTCGTGCTCCCCGACCCAGCAAACTATAGGATGCCTCTGCGGGCCATGCCCCAGAGCCCGGCTGGCTATAAGCCGTACGCGGCGGATCCCAACGGTGGCGTGCCGCTCATGGCGCCATTCGGTACAGGGTATCGTTGGCACTGTACCGGGCTCTTCCACGATGAGAACGGCGCTCCATCGAGCAAGCCCGCGGTCGCTTCCACCCTGCTACGACGACTCAATCTGAAGATCGAGAACAGGGTCGACGAGTTGGCGGACTACGTCGCCGAGGGACTCGAAGATTGCGACTTGGCGGTCGTCTCCTTCGGCTCGTCTGCAATGGCGGCCCTGTCCGCAGTGCGCCGGTCGTGCGGCGAGGGGTATAAGGTGGGAATGCTGAGGCTCAAGACGATATGGCCATTCCCAAGTGCGTTGATACGTCGTCTGCTTGCCCCGGCAAAGAAGATACTCGTGCCGGAAATGAACCTCGGCCAACTGGCCATCGAGATCGAACGCGCCGCGGGGTGCGAACGCCCTGTCATCAGGCTCGGAAAAGTCAATGGTGACCTGTTCCATCCCGATGAGGTGTTCGCCGCGATCAAGGAGGCGCTCTAATGGCTGAATTTCTTTCTTACTTCCGACAGGACAGACTGCCGCATATCTGGTGTCCGGGCTGCGGCAACGGTACGGTGACGGGTGCGCTCATCCGCGCGATCGACAAGCTCGGCCTCGATAAGAACAATATTGTCATGGTGTCGGGCATCGGCTGTTCCAGCCGCGCGGTCGGCTACCTCGACTTCGATACGCTCCATACCACACATGGTCGCGCCATCGCGTTCGCCACGGGTGTAAAGCTCGCTCGCCCGCGACTCAAGGTCATCGTCATCACAGGCGACGGCGACAGCGCCGCAATCGGCGGTAACCACTTTATCCACGCGGCGCGGCGCAATATCGATATCACGACCATCATCATCAACAATAATACCTATGGGATGACGAGCGGTCAGGCTTCGCCGATGACACCGCACGGAATGCTCGGCACGACGGCGCCTTACGGCAATGTAGAGTACAACTTCGATCTCTGCGAGCTCGCAAAGGCCGCAGGGGCTACCTATGTCGCGCGGGCCACGACGTACCACTATGTGCTGCTCGAGGACCTCATCGGGAAGGCACTCATGCACAAAGGCTTTGCCGTGGTGGAGGTCCTGTCGCAGTGCCCGACGTACTTCGGCCGCAAGAACAAGATCGGCGGTGCCGTGGACTCGCTCAACTGGATCAAGAATCAGACCATCAACATAAAGGCAGCAGCGGTCCTTCCACCCGAAAAACGCGAGGGCAAGATTCTCATTGGAGAGTTGCACCGTGGCGAAAAAGCGGAATTTACGCAGCAGTACCTCGAACTCATCGCCAGGGTGCAGCGTACCAATCCCACCTATGCTCGGAACAAAGGAGTACCAGGATGCGAGTTGAATTCAGACTGAGCGGCTCGGGCGGGCAAGGGCTCTTGCTCGCGGGCATCGTGCTGGCCGAGGCCGCGATTCAGGACGGGAAAAACGCGGTGCAGACCCAGAGCTATGGCCCCGAGGCCCGCGGTGGCTCGAGCAAGGCCGAGGTCGTGATCTCGGACGGCGATATCGACTATCCGAAGGCGACGGCACCAGACTTTCTGCTCGCGCTGACGACGGATGCTTATCGGAGCTACGGCCTTTCGATGAAGAAGGGCATCATCATTACGGATTCGACCGTAAAGCTCGATCCGCCGGCGGAGGTGCCGGTGGTGGCGCTGCCCATCCTGGAGACAGCGTCTAAAAAGCTGGGGCGCGCGGTCGTGGCAAACATGGTTGCGGTCGGGGTACTGGGGGGAGTATCCGGCGTTGCCTCGCCGCAAGCGTTGAGAGAAGCGGTCCTGCATCGTGTGCCGAAGGGGACGGAGGAGCTCAACCTTGCAGCGCTGGAGGAGGGCCTGGCGCTTGCGGCGCATGCGCAGGCCGATGTGCGGGCCGCGGTGCAGACCGATGCCGCCCATTCGTGATGTCGTAGGAGGATCAGATGACCGATTTCGAAAAACTTGAACAGGAATTCAAGGCCTGGCAAGCGAAAGTCGAAAAGGCAAACGAAAAATATCCCGAGCGCAAAAAACAGTTTGTCACAGGCTCGAATGCCCCCGTCGACCGCGTGTATACGCCGCTCGACCAGAAAGACTTCGATTACTCCAGCCAGCTTGGGCTGCCGGGCGAATTTCCTTATACGCGCGGCGTACAGCCGACCATGTATCGCGGACGGCTATGGACGATGCGGCAGTATGCTGGTTTCGGCACCGCCGAGGAATCGAATACGCGCTACAAATACCTGCTCGAGCAGGGGCAGACGGGCCTTTCCGTGGCCTTCGATCTACCCACGCAGATAGGCTACGATTCGGACCACCCGCTCTCGGAAGGCGAGGTGGGGAAGGTCGGCGTAGCCATCGATTCGCTTGCGGACATGGAGGTGCTGTTCGACGGCATCCCGCTCGACAAGGTGTCGACGAGCATGACGATCAACGCCCCTGCGGCCGTGCTCCTTGCGATGTACGTTGCCGTGGCCGAGAAGCAGGGCGTGAGTGCCCAGGCGCTCAGTGGGACGATCCAGAACGATATATTGAAAGAGTACATCGCCCGTGGCACTTATATTTTCCCTCCCGCGCCCTCGATGCGGCTCATCACCAATATTTTTGAATATTGCTCGAAGCAAGTGCCGAACTGGAACACCATCTCTATCTCCGGCTACCATATCAGAGAGGCGGGCGCTACGGCAGTGCAGGAGGTTGCCTTCACCATTGCAGATGGCATCGCCTATGTCGAAGCGGCGATCAAGGCAGGTCTCGACGTCGACGAGTTTGCTCCTCGCCTGTCGTTTTTCTTCAATGCGCACAACGACCTCTTTGAGGAGGTTGCGAAGTTCAGGGCTGCACGCCGGGTGTGGGCGCACATCATGCGCGACCGCTTCGGCGCGAAAAACCCGAAGAGTTGGATGCTCCGCTTTCACACACAGACGGGCGGCTCGACGCTTACTGCCCAGCAACCCGACAACAACATCATCCGCGTCACGCTGCAGGCTCTCGCCGCTGTCCTCGGCGGCACCCAGTCGTTGCACACCAACTCGCGCGACGAGGCGCTCGCGCTTCCCACCGAACAGGCCGTGCGCATTGCCCTTCGCACCCAGCAGATCATCGCGTACGAGTCGGGCGTCGCGGAGACTGTGGATCCGCTCGCCGGCTCATACTATGTCGAGAGTCTCACCGACCGCATCGAAACAGAAGTACTGCAGTACATCAAGCGCATCGACGATCTGGGCGGCGCGGTTAAGGCCATCGAGCAGGGCTACATTCAGCAGGAAATTCAAGATTCCGCCTATGCCTGGCAGATGGATGTCGAGAATGGTGAGCGGGTTATCGTCGGTCTCAATAAATTCCAGGTAAAGGAAAATCCACCCCAAGGGCTTCTGCGGGTAGACCCGGCGGTGGGCGAGCGCCAAAAGCAGAAACTTGCCGCTCTCAAGGCCGGCCGTGACCAAAAGGCCGTGGATTCGGCTCTGGCATCGCTGAGAAATGCGGCCAGCAGCAGCGACAATCTCATGCCGCCGATTCTCGAGGCCGTGCGCGGCTACGCAACGCTTGGTGAGATCTGCAGCGTTCTACGCGAAGAATTCGGCGAATACAGACCGAACGTGATGTTCTAATGGGGGCTTGAATGGAAAGGAAAATCAGAGTGCTGGTGGCGAAGCCCGGACTCGATGGGCATGACCGTGGTGCGAAGGTCATCGCACGGGCTCTGCGCGATGCGGGCATGGAGGTGATCTATACCGGCCTTAGGCAGACGCCGGAGCAGATTGTCAGCGCGGCAATTCAGGAAGATGTCGATGTCGTCGCCTTATCGATTCTCTCCGGTGCGCACAATCACCTCTTTCCCCGTGTGGTCGAGCTTCTTAAGGAGCGGGGTGCCGATGATGTGTTGGTTTTCGGCGGCGGCGTCATCCCCGAAGAGGATATTCCCTTCTTGAAATCGAAGGGTATCGCTGAAATTTTCGGTCCGGGAACGCCTACTTCGAAGACCATAGAGTTCATCAGGGCAAACGTCAAGCGCCCTTTACACTGAAATGCGACAGATTGGAGCGCTTTGTCCATGAATGAATTAGTACGCCGTTGCATCGAAGGGGATGTCCGCGCGGCAGCCCGCCTCATTACGCTGCTCGAAAATCAGGATCGAGATGCCTATGCCGCGCTGTATCGCCTGAAAGATCACTCGGGACGAGCCCAGATCATCGGCATTACGGGGCCGCCGGGCGCAGGGAAGAGCACGCTCGTGGACAAATTGATCACGCAATTCAGGGCGCGGGGGCTGAAGGTGGGGGTACTCGCCGTGGACCCCTCGAGCCCTTTTTCCGGCGGGGCGATTCTAGGTGACCGTCTGCGCATGCAGGGGCACGCGACCGATCCGGCTGTCTTTATACGGAGCCTTGCCACGCGAGGGAGCCTCGGCGGTATCTCGAAGGCGACGCACGCGGCGATTCGCGTGCTCGACGCTGCAGGTTACGATATTGTGCTCGTGGAGACGGTGGGGGTCGGCCAGTCCGAAATCGACATCGTGAGAGTGGCAGATACCGTGGTGCTCGTGTCCGTGCCGGGGCTTGGCGACGATATCCAAGTGATCAAGGCGGGCATCATGGAAATTGGAGACATCTTCGTGGTGAACAAGGCGGATCGCGACGGTGCGGACCGTGTGGTGCGCGAACTGCGGGCGATGCTCGAGATGCAAGCCCAGCTGCGCCACGGTCAGACTCCCTTGGGTGGACCTGATACGCTGGTGGCCCGCGACCCCGATTTTATGCATCACACGGAGTTGGTGAGTGAGCTGTCTCATGCTGGGGGCGAGGAGCCTTTCATCCCTCCCATACTCAAGACGGTTGCAGAGACGGGGGCTGGTGTTCCAGAACTTGCCGACACGCTTATCCACCATTTTGAGCGGCTTCTACAAACCGGAGAACTGGAGCGCAAACGACGTGAGTCCATACGCTATCAGTTGAGCCGGTTTGTGTTCGACGAAATAACCCACCTTCTTAGCCTTCCAGAGCTTTCAAAAGTCTGGGATGATCTAGCGCAGCAAGTGTTTTCGCGCACGTTGGACATCTACAGCGCCGGGATGGCGCTTTTTCACAGCATTCCGATCCAAGGAGCGACGCATGAAGATCCTCACGCTTGACCATATCGGCATTGCAGTCGAAAAGATCGATGCATCCCTTCCTGTGTGGGAAGGGATATTGGGGCTTCCTCTTCACGGCATCGAAGAGGTCGCCGAGCAGAAGGTGAAGACCGCCTTCATGCCCATGGGAGAGAGCGAAATCGAGCTGCTCGAGACGACCGATCCTGAGGGACCTATCGGAAAATTCCTTGCAGCGAAAGGGCAGGGTGTCCACCACCTTGCCTTCCGCGTGGCCGACATCGACGAAGCGCTGGCCGAACTCAAGGCCAAGGGGGTGCGACTCATCGACGAGACGCCTCGGTACGGCGCGGGCGGGGCGCGGATTGCCTTCATTCATCCCAAGGCGACGGGAGGCGTGCTTGTCGAGCTCTGCGAACGAGCGTAAAATTCGCCCTAATCTGTTGTGTCTGTTGTTTCGAAAAGAGACCTCCTAACTGGAGGTAATGAAATAAGGATGGTTTTTATGGAAGAGAAACTGAGGGAGCTCGAAGAGCGACGAGCGAAAGTGCTTGCCGGCGGCGGCCCGAAGAGGGTTACTGCGCAACACGAAAAAGGCAAGATGACCGCTCGAGAGAGAATCGAGATGTTGCTCGATCCGGGAACCTTCGTGGAGTTGGATGCATTTGTCAAACACCGGGCCACCGAGCTCGGCATGGACAAGATCGATGCGCCGGGCGAAGGAGTCGTGACGGGGTACGGGACCGTCAATGGCAGAAACGTATGCGTATTTGCCCAGGATTTTACGGTTATCGGCGGAAGCCTCGGCCAGATGCACGCTGCGAAGATATGCAAGGTGATGGACCTGGCGGTGAAGATCGGCTGCCCACTGATCGGCATCAATGACTCGGGGGGGGCGCGTATTCAGGAAGGCGTGGATGCGCTCTCTGGATACGGGGAGATTTTTTACCGGAACACCTGTGCGTCGGGTGTCATCCCTCAGATTTCCGTCATCATGGGTCCTTGTGCCGGAGGCGCGGTCTATTCCCCCGCGCTCACCGATTTTGTGTTTATGACCGAGGGAACCAGCAACATGTTCATCACCGGGCCGCAGGTCATCAAGGCGGTGACTGGTGAAGAAGTGAGCGCAGAAGACTTGGGAGGCGCTCGCGTGCACTCGGAAATTTCGGGCGTGGCACACTTCAGTTTCCCCGATGAGCAGTCGACCATAGAGGCGATCCGAAAACTGCTCTCCTATCTGCCGCAGAACAATGTCGAGGATCCGCCCTTTATAGATGTCGGCGACGATCCGAACCGCATCGACGATTCTCTTGCTGCCCTCATGCCGGATTCCCCGAATAAACCCTACGATGTACGCGATATCATCGGACGGCTTGTGGATTCCTCGGATTTTTTCGAAGTGCAGCCCAATTATGCGAAAAATATCGTCACCGGCTTTGCGCGCCTTGCGGGGCGGTCCATAGGCATCATCGCCAATCAGCCGCGGTACCTCGCCGGCGTGCTCGACATCAATGCATCGGATAAAGCCTCGCACTTTATCCGCTTCTGCGACGCTTTCAACATTCCTCTCTTGACGCTCGCCGACACTGCCGGTTATATGCCTGGCGTCGGCCAGGAGCATGGTGGCGTTATACGGCACGGTGCGAAGTTGCTCTATGCGTATTCAGAGGCGACCGTGCCCAAGTTGACCGTAATTCTGCGCAAGGCATACGGTGGCGCCTACATCGCGATGTGCTCCCGACACCTCGGCGCGGACCAGGTCTTTGCCTGGCCGACCGCGGAGATCGCCGTTATGGGGCCCGAGGGTGCAGCCAACATCATCTTCAAAAAAGAGATCGAAGAGGCTCCCGATCCAGCCACCATGCGCCAGGACAAGATCGAAGAGTACAAGCGAAGCTTTGCGAACCCCTATATGGCTGCTGCGCGGGGCTATGTCGACGATGTCATCGACCCGGCCCATACGCGGATGCGCCTGTGCAATGCTCTGAATGCTCTTCTGGGCAAGCGCCAGAGCACACCTTCCCGCAAGCACGGGAATATTCCTGTTTAAGGGGCCGGCCATGACAAATCCTTGGATGATTATGGCCGTGGGCATCCTCACGGTATTTGTGGCTCTTTTTCTTATCATCATATTCTTGTTGGGGTTTCCGACATTCTTTGCCGCCTTAAAGCGCAGAGAACATGGACATCCTGCCCCGCTCCCGCAGATTGTCGAGGTGACGAAGAAACCTGCCCCTCCGGCGAGTACGAACACGGCACCGGAAGATGCATTGCTGATTGCGGTCCTGACGGCCGCAGTCGCTGCTGCAAGTGGCTCAAAACCGGGTTCATTTGCAATCACGCAGGTACATCCAACAGCGCCGGAAATCGGCGGCTTCAATACCCCGATATGGGGAAGGGTCGAGCGACTCGCTCGCAAATAATGCTCAGTATTGATCAGGAGTAACGTACTATGAAACATTACAGGATTACGGTAAACGGCACTTCGTATGATGTCACGGTCGAAGAGCTCGGCGCATCCAAATATGTACCCGCCACGAGCGGCGCTTCGACGCCCACATCCGCCGCCCCGTCCGTCGCGGGCCCGGCCACCGCGCCTGAAGCCGCTCCTCAACCTGCCTCGGCGCAGTCTGTCCCGGCCAAGCCTGCCGCCTCCGCTGCAAACGGTGGTTCGGTCACGACGGTCAAGTCTCCCATGCCTGGCACCGTCGTCGCCTTTAAAGTGATCGTCGGCCAAAAGGTGAAGCGCGGCGATGTGCTCCTCCTGCTTGAGGCCATGAAGATGGAGAATGAGATTGTTGCGCCTCAGGACGGAACCGTCGTTGCCCTGCGCGTTGCTGCGAGCGCCGCCGTGAACACCGGCGATGCGCTCGTCGATCTCGCATAAGCGAGAGAGGATATCCCCATGGAACAATTTCTCTCTCATTTTATAGCTTCGACCGGTTTTATCGCCATAACCTGGGGACAGGTTTTGATGCTGGTGTTCTCCTGCATCCTCTTGTACCTCGGTATCGTGCGCGAGTTTGAACCACTGCTCCTTGTGCCGATAGCTTTTGGGATGCTGCTAGCGAATCTTCCAATGAGCGGCATCACCGACGGGCCCAAGGATGGACTTGCCGGAGGGCTTATCTATTACCTCTACCAGGGAGTCAAACTCGGCATCTACCCGCCGCTCATTTTTTTGGGGATCGGCGCGATGACCGATTTCGGCCCGCTCATTGCAAACCCCTGGAGTCTCCTTCTAGGTTCGGCAGCGCAGCTGGGCATTTTTATTCCCTTCATCATCGCCTATTATCTTGGCTTTGATCTGAATGCCTGTGCCAGCATCGGCATCATCGGCGGGGCCGACGGACCGACGGCGATCTATGTCACTTCACGCCTAAAGCCCGAGCTCCTAGGGCCGATTGCGATTGCTGCGTACTCGTACATGGCGCTTGTGCCGCTCATTCAGCCTCCCATCATGAGGGCGCTCACCACAAAGAAAGAGCGTCAGGTGAAGATGGCGCAGCTCCGCGAGGTTTCGAAGGCGGAGCGGATCGTATTCCCTATCTTTGTCAGTATTCTGATCGGACTGCTGCTGCCGGCAGCCGTCCCCCTCGTCGGCTCTCTTATGCTCGGCAACCTGTTCAGGGAGACAGGCGTGACGGATCGCCTCTCCGACACCGCTCAGCACGCACTCATCAACATCTTGACGATATTCCTCGGCGTTTCGGTGGGTTCCACCGCGAGCGCGGAGAAATTTCTAAATCCCCAGACTCTTATGATCATCGGGCTCGGTCTGTTTGCGTTTAGCTGTGGCACAGCGGGCGGAGTGTTGTTCGGCAAGATCATGTACTGGATGACTGGCGGCAAGGTGAACCCGCTCATCGGATCGGCCGGGGTCTCGGCGGTGCCGATGGCGGCCCGCGTGAGCCAGGTGGTCGGGGCAAAGGAAGATCCGACCAATTTCCTCTTGATGCACGCCATGGGCCCGAATGTCGCCGGCGTCATCGGCTCCGCGGTTGCGGCGGGAGTGCTGCTCTCGGTGCTAGGCTAAAGGTTTCCGAGGGTTGGACTGCTTCGACTGCAAGGATATTCCGTTTTTTTGCATGGTTATGATATAGTCGCCAAAACAGAGAAGTGTACCAGACAGAAATATGAATGTGTGGAGTTGGCAATGAAGGTTCTCAAATTTGGCGGCACCTCGGTGGGCAGTCCCGAAGCGGTTCATGCGCTCGTCGACATTGTACAGCGTTCCGGTGAGCGCATTGTGATCGTATCCGCATTCTCCGGCGTTACTGACTCCCTTTTGCAAGCGGCAAGGCTCGCAAGCGAAGGACGCGAGTGGCAGGACATGTTTCAAGTCATCTCGGAGCGGCATCATTCGATGATTGGGGCGCTCCTTCAGTCTTCCCTCAAGGAAAAGGCGAGGACGGGCACGCAGGCCCTCCTCGATGAAGTTTCTTCCTTGTTGTTGGGGATTTCTCTTATCCATGATCTGTCGCCGAGGACGCTCGATCTTGTGGCCTCGTACGGTGAACGTCTGAGCGCCGGCATCCTGAGCCTGATGTTGACGCAAGCCGGTTTCGAGGCCGTGGCCGTGGATGCGCGGCAGATCATTATCACCGATGACAAATTTGGCGCAGCCCACTGGATTGAATCCGAAACCCTCCCCCGCGTCAGGTCCTTTTTTGCGAACTTTTCCCGCACCGCCGTGGTGACGGGTTTCATCGCTTCGACGGTGGACGGGATTACCACGACCCTGGGTCGCGGTGGCTCCGATTATACCGCCGGCATCTTGGGCGCCTGTCTCGATGCCGAGGAAATTCAGATATGGACCGATGTGGACGGCATTATGACCGCCGACCCGAAGGCAGTGCCGGACGCTTTCGTCATCCCCGAGATTTCCTACGTCGAGGCGATGGAGATGTCGCATTTTGGGGCGAAAGTGCTGCATCCGCCTACGATTCTTCCTGCGATGGCAAAGGGCATTCCCGTCCGCATTCTGAATACCTTCAATCCAAAAGCTTCGGGTACGCGCATCACGAGGGATGCAGCCCCCAGTACATGGCCCGTTCGCGGCATCGCTGCCATCTCCTCGATCTCGCTTCTGCTGCTGCAGGGACCTGGGCTTCCAGGCGTGACGGGCATCGCGGGCAGAATGTTCACCGCGCTCGCATCCGCCGGCGTGAATGTCATCCTCATCACCCAAGGATCGAGCGAGCTTTCCATCTGCTGTGCGGTGCTTCCGCAGGATGCGGAGAAAGGCACCCGCGCGCTCAGGGAAGAATTCAGGTACGAGATCGGAGCCGGCACCGTTCAGGTGCCGACGATAGAAAAGGATTTGAGCGTCATCGCCGTGGTCGGCGAAATGATGAAGCACCGCGTGGGCATTTCGGGGCGGGTCTTTAAGGCCTTTGGACGGAACGGCATCAACGTGGTCGCGATCGCGCAGGGGTCCTCTGAGCTCAATATTTCGATCGTCGTGAGCGCGCAGGATCGAAACAAGGCCATGAGCGTCATCCACGACGCCTTCTTTCTGGCTGGTGTCCGCACGGTCAACGTGTTTCTTGTGGGTACGGGGCTCATCGGGGGTACCTTGCTCTCGCAGATCGAGGCTCAGCACGAGCGACTGTTCAAGGACCGATCGATCCGCGTGCGCATCACAGGCATCGCCAATTCGCGGAACATGTTGGTTGACCCGAAGGGAATCGACATCGGGCGTTGGAAGGAAATTCTTTTCACAAAAGGGCAGAAGTCCGACCTTGAAGGCTTTGTTCAGGAGATGCTCGGTCTCAATCTGCCGAACGCCTGCTTCTGCGACTGCACTGCGAGCGATGCTCCCGTGAAGTATTATGAGAAGCTGCTCCTCGCCTCGATTTCGGTGGTAACCCCAAACAAGCGCTCGAACAGCGGTCCGATCCAGCAATATCGGCACCTTATCGAAGTCGCGCGGGACATGGATGTTTCGTATCGGTATGAAACCACCGTAGGCGCGGGTCTTCCCGTCATAGGGACAATTCAGGACCTTGTCGCTTCGGGCGATGAAATTTTCAGGATAGAAGCGGTGCTCTCGGGGACGATCAGCTACATCTTCAACAACCTCGGCCCCGACCTTCCCTTTTCGGAACTCGTGAGGCGCGCGAAGCAGCTCGGATATACGGAGCCGGATCCACGTGACGACTTGAGCGCGAAGGATATTGCGCGGAAGGCGGTCATTCTGGCTCGCGAGGCCGGATATCCGCTCGAGGAATCGGCCGTGGAGATAGAACCACTTATCTCCCGTAAAATTGCCGAAGCCGGTTCGGTGGATGCCTGTATAGCCCTCCTGCCCGAAATGGACAATGCTCTGGAGGCCCGACGGGCCGAGGCCTTCCGGCACAACAGAGCGCTCCGCTATGTGGCGGTCGTGACGCCGCAGGGTGCCCAACTTTCCCTGTGCGCCTACGGCCCTGACAGCCCATTCTACAGCCTGACGGGCACCGATAACATGGTGGTGATCACTTCGAGGCGTTACTCGCAAAATCCGCTCGTCATACGCGGACCGGGCGCGGGCGCGGATGTCACGGCAGGTGGGGTGTTCGCCGATATTTTGAAGACTGCAGAATCCTATCTTTAAAATAGAGTATATTGTAGGTAAAAGAAGCCGCCAGGCGACCGTGAGCTCGGCGGCTAATTTTTTGCGTATGCGCACATTTCAAGGCGATACTGTAGCGCGCTTTTTCTTTTGGACACGGGTGATTTGACTTATCATCATGATCGCGATGAGCCCCATCCCGATGAGATCGGTGGTCAGCCCAGGGTAAATCAGCAGGATGCCGCCTACGAACCCTATGATTCGTTCGTACCAGAGTTCCGTCGTCATAAACCATCCATTGACGGAGGCCGCAATGGAAATGATCCCGACAAGGCTGGTGATGAGCATCCAGATGAAAGAGATCGCATTGACGTCGAACAGGAGCATTTGAGGATTCATCACGAAGATATACGGCACGAGAAATGCGGCTATTGCGAGCTTGGACGCGTTGATGCCGGTTTTCATCGGGTTGGCCTTTGCGATGCCCGCGCCCGCGAACGCGGCGAGCGCAACAGGCGGCGTGACGTCCGCGATGATACCGAAATAGAAGGCGAACATGTGTGCCGGCAAAATGATGCTCGCGGGAGCGACGGCGTACGGGTCAAGGCCTGCCTGTTTTGAGAGTAGCATTATGACCGCAGGCGCGGTGATGGTCGATGTGATGACGTAGTTCGCGGTGGTCGGCACGCCCATACCGAGGATGAGCGAGGTCACCATGGTGAAAAATAGAGTCGGGATCATAAGTCCTCCCGCCAGCTCGACAAGGATCGAGCCGAGTTTAAGTCCAAGGCCCGTCAGCGTGACGACACCGATGATGATGCCCGCACACGCGGTCGCCGCAAGCACCCCAAGCGCCGAACGAGCTCCCGCCTCGAGGCCTCTCACGATTTCGATCGGCGAAATGCGCGTGCTCTTTTTTAGCCAGGATGACACAATCGAGAGAATAATCGCCCAGAGGGCCGCCCTCATTGGAGTGAAACCAGTAACCAATAGATAAATAATAGCTACGAGAGGAATTATCAGGTGTCCCCTCTCTACTATTATTTTCTTGAATTTAGGCAGTTCGTCGCGGCTCAATCCCCGCAGTCCGCTTTTCTTGGCTTCAAAATGAACACCAGCCCAGACGCCGAAGTAGTAGAGAATCGCCGGCACAATCGCCGCGCCGATGATTCGAACGTAGGGGATGTTGGTGAATTCTGCCATCAGGAAGGCCGCGGCCCCCATGATGGGCGGCATGAGCTGGCCGCCTGTCGAAGCTGTGGCCTCCACCGCGCCGGCGAATTCCGGTTTGTAACCAAGGCGCTTCATCATTGGGATCGTGAAAGAGCCCGTTCCGACGACGTTTGCAACCGAGGAACCCGAGACCGTACCCATGAGGGCGCTCGAGAGCACGGCGACTTTTGCCGGTCCGCCAGCTGCCCAGCCCGCCACGGCATTCGCCAGGTCGATGAAGAGCTGCCCCAGCCCCGTTCTCTCGAGGAAGGCCCCGAATAGTATGAAAAGAAAGATGAATGTGCTTGAAACGCCGAGTGGGATGCCGAACACGCCTTCTGTCGTGAAATAGAGATGCTGGATGAGTGTTTCGAAGTTGGCGCCGCGGTGCGCGAGTTTACCTGGAATGTAGGGGCCTGCGAAGGCATAGACGATGAAGACAAGCGCAATCACGACCATCGGAATGCCGACGACCCTGCGCGCGGCCTCAAGCACCAAGAGAAGGCCGATGACGCCGAACACGATGTCGAGCGGCGTGGCCGTGCCCGCCCTCAGCACCAATTTCTGATAGTTCAGCACAATGTACATGGGAGCCAGCGCCCCGCATACGGCGAGCAGCGCGTCGAAGGGATGGAGCTTCGAATGCGACCACTTTTTGCTTGTGGGATACAGAAGATATATCAGCGTCAAGCCGAAGGAGAGGTGAATCGACCTCTGTATCATGGCATCCAGCACGCCGAAAATCGCCGTGTACAGCTGGAATACGGAGAAGGCGATCGCCAACGCAGAGACTACCTTCGCAAAGAAGCCTACATAGGTGCGGTAGTTCGCTTCCTTGTCGAATTTTTTCAGGATTTCCTGCGCGTCTACGGCTGTATTCTCCTCTTGGATTTTCTGGGAATCACTCATTTTGGAGAAATCCTCCCATTCTGAAATGTCAGCATTCTCCCCGCGGAGAGCGTAATTGCTGATTCTTGCGGTACCCACCGTGTAAAGGGCAACAACGTCTCCCCGATGATCACTCCATGGTCCGGAACGATCGATACGCCGATGGGAATGCTGGAAAAAGTCCTGTGCATGAAGACGACAAAGCGGCCATCTTCGATGGAAAAGCCTTCTCCCCCGTCGGAGGGCATGCCCACGCCGTACGTATCGTACTTCACCTTGGTCAATTCCAAGGTTGTTCCATGCACCTCGAAATACTCATCGACCGGCGTTGTATGCACAGAATGAATGAAATGATGGATGAACTGTCCATCATAGAGAGGGAGTCTTACGATCGTCGCTCCCTTACTGTCTTTGATGACCAGCGCAGGCACAATCCGGACGCTCAATGCAAAAGCGAGGAGGGCAAGAATGACGACAGCGCCCCAAAAAATAGAAGCTTTGCTGTTCTTCCCCCCTTGTTTCATAATTCTCCCATCTAGACAAGCGGCGCGAAACGGACTGTTCCGCGCCGCTATTGTAGAACATTCCTAAATTCTAAAAAGAATTATTTCAGGACTCCCTTTTCCTTGAAATATTTCTCGGCACCTAGATGCAGAGGAATCGACATGCCTTCGAGCGCGGTCTCGAGTTTAATGTTTCTACCCTGAGAATGGGCGGCGATCAGCCTGTCAGTATTGTTGTACATGGTCTCAAGAAGCGTATAGACGAGATCTTCGGACATTTTGCTGCTCACGGCGAGCATCGACTTGACGGCCACGGTGGTCACGTCCTTCGTCTGTCCCTGATAGGTCCCTGCCGGCACCATCTGGAGCGCGTAGAAAGGATATTTGGCCATGAGCTTCGCGGCGACCTCCCCGTCGATGGGCACGAGTACCATCTTTTTGGAGACAGAGAGGTCCTGTATGGCTGCCGTCGGGATGCCTGCAGTATTGAACGCTGCATCGATGTTGCCGTCCTTCATGTTGTTTGCGGATTCGCTGAAGGAGAGATACTGCACCCTGATGTCGTTGTAGGTGAGCCCCGCCGCTTCGAGAATCTGGCGGGCATTGGCTTCGGTACCGGAACCTGCGGCGCCGACGGAGACCTTCTTACCCTTGAGGTCGGCAATCGTCTTGATGCCGCTGGATTCGAGGGCGACGAGCTGGATAGTCTCATTGTAGAGGCAGGCTAGACCGCGCAGGTCTTTATATGCCTGGCCCTTCAGAAGTTCGGTACCATTGTAAGAGTAATTGGCAACATCGTTCTGCGTGAAAACGATGTCGACATTGTTGCCCTTGAGCAGGTTGATGTTGGCGATGGACGCACCGGTGGACTGGGCCGTGGCGTTCATTTTGGGGATGTTTTTGTTCCAGATGTCTGCAAGGGCGCCGCCGAGCGGGAAGTATGTTCCCGCAGTTCCACCTGTGGCGATGGTGATGAACTGTTGCTGAGCGAATGCACTGGTTGCCAGCAACAGGCAGAATAGAATTGCTGCGATTTTCTTCATGCTTCTTTACCTCCTATTATAGTACTGCATGCATGAAATGAAAGAATAAAATGATTATACACTGTCTTTGAACACAATGCAACGAAAAAAAGGCTCCCGGAAAGGAGGCTGTATCCGGGAGCACTCGTGAATGAAAACAGGTACTATTGCGATGTAACGACGGTGTTGCTCATCGTGCGCCAGTCGTATATGGTACTATATCGAACTTCTCAGCGCTGCGAAGGTGGTCGGCTGGGCAAGAATCGAAGAGATACCGGAGATCGCTTTGATTTCATTTGAATATTGGAAGCAGGGTTTTCTTGTGACTGTTGCCGGACAGCGGCTTCTGTGGCACACGACAACGCGGCCGGCAGTTTTTGTGCATAGACTGGGGGAAATAAGGTCGGCCTGGCGAGGGGCAGGCACCTGCATGCCTACCATGGCCTCTGGCAATAGCGCTCAGTTTACCTTTTCGAGCAAGCTCGTCATGCGCGAAGAATTCGAAGGCCTAGACCATGCCGCATACCGTCCCTCTGCCGCCTGGGATGCGATCTTTTCCCTCTATTTCTCTTCCCTTGATCCGGCGATCGACTTCTTGAAGCTTCGTTTCCATGATATTCCAGGTGCGCGGTGGAACGGTCTCGGCCCGCGGAGTTCGCATGTTGTGCGAGGTCGTATCGTGCTGACGCAGATGCAACAGACTGCGGCCTTTGCCTTGGACGGCAGATTTCTACAGTGCATATCCCAAGGCCTTCGTTCTCTATCCTTTGAAGATGGATCCCTTGTGCTCACGCTGGAGCTCCCCGCAGAGGTCCATATGGGGTATGCGCAGAGCCCTGAGGATGCTTGCTCGCTCTGGTATGATTGGAATCGAAGGGCACAGGTTAAGGGCGCGCCAGCGCTATCCTCTTCGTCGATGCTCTCGTTATACCCACCTCACCTCGATGCGAGAGACAGTGCAGGCCTTTTGGGATCGCTGTCGTTTTCTGGGGCAGTGCCGGAGGCGTTTCAGCAATTGAATCTCGCCATCGTACAATCGGCATGTGGACAGGAGGATTGGAAAATCGCCGATCTGATGTTGTGCCAGCCGGACATCACGCTTCCCACGGTGTTCCGCAGGGGAATTCCTCAGGAATTGACCATTCCAGTCAACAGAACGCGCGCACATAGTCGTTATGCCAAAATACGGGCAGGGCTAACACAATATTGGGAGTTCTGTCAACGACGTTGGGAGGAAACCGGGCTCCCCGCACTCCAGCACCCATCGATTTCGATGCCTCGCGATTCGACGTTCGCGGAAAGGGACGATCTGCTCTTCTCGGGACCCGATCTCATTTTCTCTCCAAATCTGTCGGGCAAAGGCGATGTGTGCTCGTTCATACTCCCCGAGGGGGAGTGGATTCATTTTTGGACGTCGAGGGTGTATTCTTCTGGAAGAGTGACGGTACACGCCCCCTTCGGCATGCCGGCACTTTTTTATCGGGCCGAGAGCGAATATGCATGGCTCTTCGATTCGATTCGACAAATGGCGAGCAGACTATGAGCACGGTAGCAGCTTATTTCACCGCTCTTCTGGGGAACTTTCTATTGTCTTTGGGCTTTTCGCTTCAAAAAAAGCATGTGAGCTGGCTGTCCGCGAAGCGCCGAGGAGAAAAAGTCCGGCAGGGCGAGGTGATTGGCTGGACGAGCGGCTTCATCCTCATGAATGTGCAGCCGATTTTCAACTACCTTGCCCTCGGGGTCTTGCCGCCGAATGTCGTGGCCGCCATTGGTGGCTCGAACATCATTTTCACTATTGTACTCTCGTATTGGATGCTTGGAGAAAAAACCTCATCGAAGAAAATCCCTTGGATTATCGTTATGGCGGCATTGCTGGCGTATGCAGGGTTTATGGGACAGGAGTCATCACAGCATTTTAAGGTGGATGCATTCTGGATTGCATTTTTCATCCCGACGGCTTTTGCCATATTCATGCTCTTTGCGAGTCGACACATGAATCCTAAACAGGTAGGAGTGTCTCTCGGAAGCGCCGCGGGTGCGCTCGGAGGATTCATGGTACTCGCCCTGGAGGCACTGCGGCTCAGCCATGGCTCGAACTTTTTGAGCTGGTTCGTTTCAGCGTATCTCTATGTGTACATCTTTTGTGGTATTTCTTCGTTTTTCATCAAGCAGATCGCCTTTGAGCGGGGGAAGATGACGGCCGTCGCACCCTCGTTCTACGGACTTCTCGTATTGTATCCTTCGATTGCGACATATTTTGTCTCGGAACTGCCCCTCCACGTACCACAGCTCCTCACCTTTGGGGGTATCAGTCTGTCGATCGTTCTGATTTCACTCTGAGGGGCTATCTTCCTGAAGGGCTATCTGCGCTCCAGCAGCACCACTGCTTGGGCCTCGATCGCTTCGCCGCGGCCGGTTGCATCGAGGCCTTCTTTTGTCTTTGCCTTGAATGAGACTGCCTCGGGCGGAAGCTCAAAGGTCTCTGCAATGGCGTTGCGTATCCGTTCCCGATACGGACCGAGTTTGGGTCTTTCGCAGATTACATTACAGTCGAGATTGACGATCGCAAAGCCGCGCTCTTTGATCATTCTGAAGATTGCCCGCGCCAGCTCAGTCGAATCGGCGTTCTTCCATTCGGGTGCCCCGGGAGGGAAGTGCGAGCCGATATCCCCAAGCGCCGCCGCGCCAAGCGCAGCATCGATGATCGCGTGCCAGAGCACATCGCCGTCGGAGTACCCCGCTTCGCCGCGATCACTCTCGACGCGCACGCCCGCAAGGAGGAGGGGCTGGCCCTCGACCAGCGGATGGATATCGTAACCGATGCCCGTGCGCAGTGCCGGACCATTCATAATGTCTCCCTTAAAGGTTATTTTCTGATTTTGGCGCTCGCCCTCGATCCAACGGACCGGCCCCACATAGTGGTCCCATATCATCGCATCGTCGGTGGCGTTGTAGTGTTCTTTGTGGGCCAGTTCATGGGCGGCCAGGATTTCTGGGAATGAAAAGGCCTGGGGCGTCTGCGCCGTCATCGTGTGAGCTCTCGCAGGATGCGTGGCAATATATTCTCCCTCGACTATTTTGGGCGTTTCGGTGAGCGGCATGAGGGGCAGGCATGCGCCCCCGGCTCGCGCACATTCGAGGGTTTTCTGGATAAGCACTCGGGAAATCCATGGACGGGCTCCGTCGTGGATGAGCACGACACCCTCTGTGCAGCCCAATGTGGCGAGCGCTCGCAGTCCGAGCCGCACGGATTCCTGGCGGACTATGCCGCCTTCGACAATTTCAAAGCCTACCGCAAGCAGAAGGAGGGCTGGACGCAGCGCCGATTGAGCGAAAAAGGCTTCGAATGCAGCCTTTGCTCCTACTGGACAGGTGACGACAATGCCTGCACAGCATGCTATGAAGGGCTCAATCGCGCGCTCGAGGACGGTGAGACCACCAAGGGGCTCGAATTCCTTTTTGACTTCCCCATACCGGGTGCTGGATCCCGCCGCAGCGATGATGGCAAAGGCCTGCTCTGCAATGGGCAGTCTTGGAGCGGGGATGGGTTTGGGCACAGAATGGCTCATTTGTCTAGATTTTCTCTGATGATTGCGACGATCTCTTCCTTGGGGCGTCCCAAGGCGAAGGCTATCTCATCCTGGAGCAGATTGAGGGCCGATTCGTAGAGCTTGCGCTCGAGGATCGGTAGTTCCTTGATCTTCGAACGCTGGTAGAGCGAGCGAACGACAGCTGCAATGTCCATGATCGAGCCTTTTTTTAGCAGGTCGAGGTTCATCTGGTAGCGCAGTTTCCAGTCGGAAGGAATTGTGGATGCCGCCTGAGAGATATAGTTGAGGGCCGTCTCTGCCTCTTCCTTGGACACGAGGGGGCGGATGCCGAGCCTGTCGACCTTATCCACAGGGACCATGACGGTCATATCGGAGAATTCGAGATAGATGATATAATAGAGAGTCTTCTGGCCATTGAAGACTTTTTCCCGAATCTCCATGATGCGACCGACACCCTGGCTTGGATAGACGATGCGTTGGTCGATTAAAAAGGTTGTGGTCTGCTCATTGGGCATAGATAATCTAGTATAACAAAAAATTCGGGAAGAGTCAAAAGCTCCCGCTTCGATGATTACTGGTCCCGGCGGGCTACTGCCCGAGCGCTTGTCACAAATTTGTCGTGCACCCGCGTTTTTCGGCACTATTTCTCCAACAGGGCGAAAACGGGATCGAGCCTGCCCAGCAACCACATCACGAATGTCGCGGAGTATTTCGAATAAAAAAAGCCCCTGTAAAACAAGGACTTATTTTATCGTCGTTAGCCCCTAGGGGAATCGAACCCCTCTTTAAAGATTGAGAATCTTTTGTCCTAACCGATAGACGAAGGGGCCTCGGTATGGAACATTGGAGACTTTGTAGGCCTCCTCTGTCTGAGGAATTTCCTTAGACAGCTCAACAAAAATAAGATTCCCCAGGGAGGATTCGAACCCCCACAAGCAGATCCAGAGTCTGCCGTGCTACCATTACACAACCGGGGAATGCTTGGAGTACCATAACGATTTTTTACACATTGGTCAAGAGCTTTTCTGCTGAGAAGCAGGTAAGCGGGCTGCACTCGTTCCCGTGCTTTTCGCCCGTCTCAGTCTTCGGCGCGACGAATGTCGTAGAGTTCTATCTGCGGGCGTTCTTCTCCGTTCCAGTAGTTTGTGGTGACCTTGTACAGTATATCGACCTTATCCTTGTTGCGGAACGAGAAGTCCCGTTCCAGACGCTCGGCCCCGTCCCAGAGCATGGCAGGCCACTTGTAGGCGCCAAAGTCGAGGGTGAGCTTGAGGTGGCTCTTGCCGTTTTTACCGACAACCTGGGCGTCGACCATCGGGACCTGCCTTGAGTAGAAGACAAGCGGGGCGTTCTCCTCCCCAAAGGGTTCGAACTGACGGCAGAGATGGAGAAGCTCGGGCTTCACATACGCATGCGGAAGCTCCGCATCGATGGCGAGCTCCGGTTCTTCTGTGCTGTATTCGGTGCGGTCCATGAACTCGGAGAGACGGGTTAGGAAGGCCTGCCATTGGTCTATCTTGAGGGTAAAGCCCGCGGCGGAGTCGTGCCCTCCGTAATCCAAAAAAAGGTCCGCACAGTGGGCAAGGAGCTTCGTAAGGGGGAAGGCGGCGGCACTGCGGATTGAGCCTGAGCAGGTTCCATCGGCTTTAAATGCCACGACAATCACTGGCACTTTCATCATATTGGCCGCACGGGAGGCGAGAAGTCCCGTGATGCCGGATTTTATCTCCGCACTTCCCACGACGGCGAATTTCCCGCCATGTTGCTCAAGACTCTCATTGAGTTTGTCGCGGACAATGTCCCAGCCTTCAGTCCCGAGACGCCTGCGTTCGTTGTTGGCCTGAATGAGCTGCGAGGCCGCTTCCATGGCATGGTCCACCATGTCGGCCTGCAAAAGGTTGAGTGCGAGGCCGGGGGTGCCCAGCCGTCCCGCCGCGTTGAGGGTCGGCGTTATCTGCCACGCAATGTCGATAGCCTCAAGTGGCTTTGCGAGGTTCATGCTCACTTTGAGTTCGCGGATGCCCCCTGTCGGCGCCCTGTTGATGCCTTCGATGCCTTTGCGCACGATGAGTCTGTTTTCATCTTTGAGCGGCATGAGATCGGCAATCGTGCCCAGCGCGGCGAGTTGGAACATTCGTTCGTTAAGCAGTCCTTGAGATTGAAGGGTGTGGATGATATAGGCACTGAAGATGCTTTGTAAGGTGTCGACGGCAGTCGGGGCCTCGCGGGCATATTTTTTTAGCTTCGAGGCCTGCATGAGATCGGCAAGAGAACTCTTCGTCATGCTGGGCCAGAACGCACCTACGAGCTGACTGAGGTCCATCACATCGAGATCGACGTTTCCCCTGAAGTGTACCTTGAAAAAGGCATCGGTCTCTTTTTTGTTCCATGAGATGATGACGCGTCCTCGAAAAAAATTTTCGAGTTTTTGGAGCGTGTCGGACGCTCTTTCGGGATCGAAGGGAATCCTCAGGCGAGAAGTCTCGATAAGATTATCCAGCCTTGCCGCCTCGAGGACGAAGGTCGGCTTTGCTTCGGGAGCGCTAGGATCTGTGCCTGCGTAGAGGAGGGCGAGAGGCTCCTTGTACATGCCGAGACGGGCGATTGCGAGGGCGTGCGCCACTTTGAGGCAAACACCGCAGCCCGACAAATCACGGAAGGGATAGCCGGAGTCCGGAAGTTTGGGATCGAGCACGGCGACGGCTTCCGGAGGGCTTGGGGCCTGGATGTGGTGGTGATCTGTGATGATGACATCGATGCCTTTTTGGCGCGCATAAGCGACTTCCGCATGGTTCGAGATGCCACAGTCGACCGTGATAATAAGGCTAATGCCATTATTTTCGGCAAAATCGACAGCAGCATTCGATAGGCCATATGGCTCTTCACCCTCGGGCACTTTCTGAAATACTTCGAGGCCGAAGTCCTTGAGGGCATCCGTCATAAGCACTGTCGAAGTGAGGCCGTCAGTGTCGGAATCGCCGAAGACGAGGACTTTCTCTTCTTCTTCGCGTGCCACGAGAATGCGGTCGATTGCGTCTTCCATGGAAGCAAAGAGGAAGGGGTTGTTGAGAAGCTGAAGGTCATCTTCGAGATAGAACCGAATCTGTTCAGGCTCGGTAAGGTTTCTCCGCACGAGAATTGAGGCCGTCAGGGGATCGATCTGATAACGGCGGGCTATCGTGAGGACCAAGCTTGGATCGATGTCTTTTTTTGTCCACTTCATTGGGCTGTGATTTCCTCGAGTATGAGCGGCACTGAGTCCGGGGCTGTTTTGGATATCGAAATAGCGCTGTCGATAAGGGCTTCGGCCGAATCGAGGCTTTCGCTGTCTTTGCCGTATGCGACCACGATGAGTTCCCCTTTTTTGACAAGGTCTCCCCGTTTTTTTTCGAAGATGAAACCTGCAGTGGAGCTGACCTGGTCGTCGGTATGATTCCGTCCGACGCCGAGATGGACCCCTGCAAGGCCGATCTTGAGGGCATCAACCGATGCGATGAACCCTTCCCGATCTGCACGGAATTCGCGGAAAAATTCGGAGCGCCATGTTCCTCTGCGCGCAAGCATCTCGCTGACACTGCCGCCCTGCCTCAGGATATTGCGATAGAAAAGATCGAGAGCTGCCCCGGAACCAATTGCCTTTTCACAGCGGGCACGCCCCTCATCGATATTCCGGGCCGTACCGCCGAGCACCAACATCCATGCTCCTAAATGGTAGACGAGCTCCATGACGTCGTCGGGGCCCTTGCCTTCGAGGCAGTCGAGGGTCTCCTCAATTTCGAGGAAATTGCCGACTTTGTATCCTAAGGGCTGGGACATATCGGTCAGCACCGCGACGACACGTCTGCCCATGGCCGAAGCCGTTGCCACGAGGCTTTCGGCGAGCGCCTTTGCGTCCTCGAGGGTCTTCATAAAGGCCCCCGAACCACATTTGACATCGAATACGATGCCTTCGGCACCCTCCGCAACCTTTTTGGAGAGGATGGAGGCCGTGATGAGCGGTATGGATTCCACAGTTCCCGTGACATCCCGAAGCGCATAGAGCTTTTTATCCGCAGGGACCACGCGCGCACTCTGGCCGGTCATGGCAAAGCCGTCCTCGATGAGGCCTTTCCGAAAGGCTGGAAGATCAAGGGCCGTGACATAGCCGGGGATGGATTCGAGCTTGTCGAGTGTGCCGCCCGTGTGGCCCAGGGCACGGCCCGACATCATCGGCACCTTAATGCCGCAGGCGGCGACCATTGGTGCGAGCGGCAGAGAAATCTTGTCGCCTACGCCCCCTGTCGAGTGCTTGTCTATAAATGGCCCCTGAATGCCGGAGAGGTCCATACGCTCACCGGAATCGAGCATCGCCTCTGTGAGTATTGCAGTCTCCTTCGGGGTCATGCCGCGAAAGAATATTGCCATCAAGAGGGCTGAGACTTGATAGTCGGGGATGTCTCCTCTTACATATCCTTCGACAATAAATCGTATTTCTTCATCATTGAGGGCTTCTCCGGAACGTTTTTTCATAATGATGTCGACGGCTCGCATTCGGTGATTCTCCTCATTTTCTCTTCATCTTCTGCACTTTACCTATATCGTCATACAACTGCATTTTACTTCAAAATTGGACAATAGAGAAGAACTAGTGAAAAAGCCGCAGACTCTGCAGAGGCCCCTCCGCGGCGGATTCTGCGAGCGACTCTATGATTGCCCTGACACTGGAGGATGAACTGGAGGCACCAACCATTTGGGCGGCCTCGCCGTAGGAACGCTGCAGGGCCATCTTGAGGCAGCTGAGAGCCTCTGCATCGAACCAGATCATCGCCGAAACCGGAAAGCCTTGTTCTCTGCGTTCCTCGGAACAGGCTGCGCACAAAAGGCTACGCTCGCCCATCAAGAGTCTGCCCGGCAGGCTTCCTTTCTCCGAAAACGGCCTGCCACAGCGCTCGCACGCTGATGTGTCGGGAGCAAGGCCTAAGGGTACGAGCGCCTTCCATAGAAAAACATGGAGGGCGAGGCCGGCATGTCCCTCATCGATTTCATCAAGTTCGCGGAGCAGACTCGTCATCATGGCGAGCGCTTGGCTGTACTCGCCTCCGAACGCGGATGTGTGGAGTATAAACTCCACCGCCCCGCTCGCCGTCTGCATATGAGAAAAACTTTTTTGAATACCCTCGTAGGTTTCGAGAATATTGACTCCAGTGAGCTTGATGAAATCGCTGCGTCTATCGCGATACGCCTCGATCTCAGCGGACACGAACGGTGTCGCGGCAGACCGTAGTGTACTTTTCGGTCCTCCAAAGAGAAAGAGCGAAAGGAGGCCTTCATCACACAAAAAATCGATGATTCTGTCGCCTCTGGCCGTGTCCCGCGCATGGAGGACCAAACCCTTGTGGCGCTCGTTTCTTTCAGCCATGGCTCATTCGTCGTCGACGATCCACCACTGGAAGCCGTCTGCATTACCGGATATCGTTCTTTTCCTCCGTCGCGCATAGAGGAGCTCCAGTTCTTTTCGTTTGTATGTTTTTGCCCATAGATAAGCGCTCAAAAAACCGCCGATGTGGGCGAAGTAGGCTGTGCCTCCATTCTGGAGAATCGTAAGGCCGGACAGTCCGCCGAGCACCTGCAGAAAAAACCAGAGCCCGATCACCATCCATGCGGACATTACCGAGGGTATGAAATAAAAAAGCAGCACCACGACTTTGTTGCCAGGAAAGAGGACAAGGTATGCGGCGAGTATGCCCGAGATCGCTGCTGATGCACCCACGAGCGGCATTTGGAGCGCTGCGCCGCCCGCCATGGCGGCGATGAGAATCTGCAACAGAATTCCTATCGTACCGGAGATCAGATAGAGAAGCGTATACCGAAGTCTGCCGATGCGGCATTCGATGTTGTCGCCAAAAATGCCGAGAAATAACATGTTGCTGATGAGGTGCGAAAAGCCTGCATGTGTGAACTGACACGAGATGAGGGTGAAGAGTCTACGCCCCGACAGAATCTCTTCGGGAATCGCGGCGAGGGCCAGTGTCGCAGAATCGTCGAGCGCAAATTTCTGCAGAAAAACGAAGACGAGGATGTTGAGCCCAATGAGGGTCCAGGTCACGACAGCTCTTCCCCGATGCCCGGAGTTGTCATCTCCAATCGGAATCATATGTTGCTCCCTTGGATAGATTGCTCTGCCTAAGATATCATAGCTAGCCTGTAGTGGCTAGGTTTATGCCTTTCCATTGCTTCAACTTGCTCTCGAAGGCCAGTCCATGATACTACAATAAGCATATGATACGCGCTCTTCTTTTCGATCTTGACAACACCCTCTATTCCGAGGCGACCGGGCTCGAGACAGGCGTTGCTCAGCGCATGAACCAGTTTATCGCAGATATGTTCGGTCTTCCCTTTCATGAGGCCGTTCGGTTTCGTCGGGAGCATGCAAGGCCCTACGGCACGACACTCGAATGGCTCATGCAGGAACAAGGATTCACGGAGCCCGAAAGGTATTTTCGGTATATTCATCCCGAGGGCGAAGAGGACTGCCTCGAACCCGATCACGCACTCAGACTCATACTCAATGACATCCGGCTCCCAAAAGCGGTGCTGACGAACGCCCCGAGCGAGCATGCCGAGCGCGTGCTGAAGAGGCTCGGCATCGAGGATTGCTTTATTCGTGTCTATGATATCCGCTTCAATAATCTTAGAGGAAAACCAAACCCCAATGCCTATCTGCGTGTTTTGAAGGATGCCGGTTTTTCGTTGGAAGAGACGCTTTTCATCGATGATCTGCCCAAGTATGTAAAGGGGTACATCGATCTTGGTGGGCAGGCCGTGTTGAAAGATGAAATGGACCGTTTTGGTGATCTTCCCTGCCGACGAATAAGGACAGTGTACGAGATAGCTTCGCTGTTGGAGAAAATGGGGGTGCCCTCATAGAGTGTAAACTCTATTTTTTATTGCCTGCGACGATCAGTGAGACGAGTGTGACCGCATAGGGGAGAGCAAGTACGATGAGGGGCGGAATCGACGAGAAGCCCTGAATGTAGTTCGAAAGGCTCTCGGCGAAGGCGAAGAGCAGGCACGATGCGGCGATCCAGAGTGGCTTTTTCCGGCCGAGGTATATTGCGACGAGGGCGATCCATCCTCTGCCCGAGACAATATTGGGCACGAAGGCTGAGATCGACAGCCCAAGTGCGAAGCCGCCGAGCCCGCTTCCGATACCTGACCAGACCAGTGCCGCCATTCTGGCTCGGTCCGGAGAATAGCCCAAAGCTAAGACCGCCTGAGCATGCATCCCCGTGGCCCGAATACGGATGCCGTGCCGAGTATTGTTGATGATGAGGGCGGCGCCGAGAGTCCAGAGCCATGCGCTCACTGTGAGCACCGAATGGGAGAGGAGCACGGGCCCGATGAAGGGTATCTGCGCAAGTGCTGCAGGAAATGCGTTGAGGGGATCCGGCAGGCTGAACGCGACCACAGCCTTCGTGTGGTACCACCATTGCGAAAGTACCGTGGTGATGCCTCCGGCGAGTAGGTTGATGGCAAGCCCTGCGATGAAGAGATTGGCCTTGAACCGTAGAATGACGACACCCATCAACAGAGACGCTGCGACGGCAGAGGCGATTGCGGCCAGAACGCCGATGAACACGTTGTGGCTGAGACCCGCTGCGGCCATACCGAAGAATGCGCCGATGCCCATGAGCCCCTCGAGCGCGATGTTGAGCATGCCGGAAAGCTCGGAGAAAAGGCCTCCGATCGAGGCAAACAGAAGGGGAGTGGCTGCGACGATCGTGTATTTTAGGATATCGACGAGAACAGTCGTGATGTCGCTCATGGCCGTCTCCGCCGCAGGCGCGGCAGTGACCTCGCCGTGATGAAGAACATCGCCACGGCCTGCAGTATCGAGATGATCTCCGAGGGGACTCCCGAACCTATCATGACATGATCCGAACCCGTACCGAGGAAGGCAATAAAGAGCGCGGCCGGCACGACACCCGCCTCGCTCCCCTGAGCGAGGAGGGCCACGGAAATGGCGCTCCACCCGAGGCCCGAGGAAAAACCGCGGATCACTCGGCCCTGGGGCCCGATGACGAGGAGTGCACCGGCGAGCCCATACAGACCGCCGGAGACCGCCATCGCTGCGATTTGGTAAGCAGCAACAGGAATGCCGCAGTACCGCGCAAACTCCTCGTTTTCTCCACAGATTTTAAGCTCGAAGCCGATTCTCGTGCGCTTGGCCACGACCATGAAGACCAGGATGAGCGCGAGCGCTAGGCCGATGGAGATATCGAGTTTCGAAGGCGCAAGTATTCTAGGGAGGAGAAACTGCCGGGTAATCTGGCGTGTTGTCTGGAAGTTGCTGGCCGGGTCTTGAAAAGGTCCTGTGATTAAAAAGTCGCTTATGTTGATGACGATGGCAGAGATGAGAAACGAGGAGATCATCTCTGAGACGCCTCGGAAGGCTTTCAGCAAGCCAGAGAGGGCCCCGATTGCGGCACCGGTGAGCGTGCCCACAAGAGCTGTCCAGCACCAGAGGGTAAGGGGGTCTATCCCCGCGGGCAGACGCAGAGCGAGCACTCCTGCCGCGAGGGCGCTGGCGTAGAGTTGGCCTTCGCCGCCCAGATTGAAGTTCTTCGAACGAAACGCGATCAGGACCCCAAGGCCCGCGATCATGAGTGGAACTGCGTCCGCGAGATAATTCCCCAGAAAATAGCGATTCGAAAACGGCTCGAGAAAGAATTGGGCGAGTGCGCTGCCGAAGTCTTGACTGAACAGGGCGAGTACCCCTGCCGCGAGAGCGATCGAAACACCCACGGCGAGCACGACCCTTGCAGGACCCCGAAGCTCTCTCTCTGCCTCCATCATGTGCTCCGTATTCCGAGAAGATATTCTCCGATCAGGGTTCGGTTCAGATATCCTGAATTGATGAGATCGGCCACCGGCTTTCCCCGATAGAGTACCATGATGCGATAGGAAAGTCTGAGAATCTCGTCGACATCGGAGGAGAGGAGCAGCACGGCCGATCCCGCATCGCTGATATTTTGGATTCTATTGTACACCTGCTCCGTCGATCGGATGTCGAGACCCCAGGTCGGCTCACAGAGAATGAACAGCTCGGCACGCTTTTTCGAGAATAGCCTTGCGAGAGCCAGTTTTTGTATATTCCCGCCAGAGAGTTCCACGGTGGCCTGTTCGGCTCGGGCGGAGATGTCGAAGGCGCGGATGGCCTCCTGGGTGGCGCGTTGTGCGAGCGTCGAACGGATCCAGCCTCGAGGAAAGTATATGCGGCGGTCGAGCGCAATGAAATTGTCCACCACGGGGAGAGAAAGCGCCACGGCGCGGCGCACTCTGTCTGAGGGTAAATAGGCGATTTTGCCTTCTTTTAAAAGTCGACGATATTCGTGGGACCCCCGCGCATCGAAACGATGTCCGCGGAAGACAAAGGTGCCCGCAGAAGGCGTGAGGAAACCGGCCAGCACGTCCTCGAGCTCGTCCAGACCATTGCTGCTCAGGGCACAGATGCCGAGTACCTCTCCCTCATGGATATCGAAGGCAAGCCCCGAAAGGCCTGTTCCTCCATGATGTCGATGGCGGCTACATAGATCCTGAACGCTGAGTACCAATGCCCCGGTGGTCGAAGTCTTTGTATGAGGCCCACCTTCTTCGTACGAGGTCGCCCCCATAATCAGACATGCGAGTTCGTTCGCGGAGATCGAGGCGGTATCGTAGGTGCCGATCGTCTTTCCACCGCGCATGACGGTCACCCTGTCGGCAATCTGCATCACTTCGTCGATCTTGTGCGTCACAAGAAGAATCGTACGCCCCATGCGCCGCAGCTCCGCAAGTTTTCCGAAGAGCGTTTCGGTTTCCTGTTTGGTAAGCACAGACGTGGGCTCATCGAGAATGAGGATGCGTACCTTGGCGGCCAACTGGCGCAGAATTTCGACCTGCTGGCGGCTACTGATGCTCAGGCTCCCCACAGGGGCCGAAGGTTCGACTGCAAAGCCGTACGCCTGTGCCAGAACCTTCGTTTGCTCGTTGAGACTGGCTGAATCGATAATGCCCAGCATGCGCAGGATATGCGACCTTGATTTCGGTTCGAGTCCGAAGAAAATGTTTTCCGCAGCACTCAGCTCGTCGAACATGAGAAAATGCTGGTGCACCATACCGATGCCGAGACGACGCGCATGAGCGGGGGAAGATATCCTAACGGGCTTGCCGTCGATCTCGATGTCGCCGGAATCTGGCAGCTCGAGGCCGGCGAGGATCTTCATGAGCGTGGTTTTGCCGGCGCCATTTTCTCCCACCACCGCGTGGATGCTGCCTCGTTCTACCACGAGTTCTGCGCCGTCGTTGGCGTGGATGCCAGAGGGCAGGTAGCGCTTCGAGATTCCACGCATCCGGACTGCAGGCATGGGCAGCATTCTACAGCGAAGGCACCTGGAAAGTAAGCTGACCGGACTTGATCGCCTGAATCACGGTATCGACCTTCTTGCGGATCGACTCCGGTACATTTTTGATGTATGCGGGATTTTTGTCCAGAAATTCGATGTAGCCTTCTCTCATCCCCACAACCTCCGCCTTGCCGAAAGGCAGTGTACCCTCGACGGCCGCCTTGAGGCTGCGGTACGCGAGCTCTTCTTGGTGCAGCACCGTACAGCCGAGGATGTTCTGCGGCGCACGGGCAAATTCGTCATTGTCGAAGAAGACGAGATACTTGCTGGTTTCCTGGGCGACTTTGACCGCGCCCTGGCTTGCCGAGCCGCAGATCGGCAGGATGACGTCGGCGCCGCCCGCATAGATGCTGCGGCTTAAATCCGCAGCCTTCGCCGCATCGTACCAGTTGCCGAGCACGCGGATGTCGAGCTGAAATGCGGGATCGACGGCCTTCAGCCCCTGGGTGAAGCCGGGGATGATCATTTTATCCATCGCGGGATAGTTCTGGCCGATGATCATGCCTATCTTCTTGTCCGGATTGGTTCCCTTCATGCCGGAGATCGAGACGAGGCCCGCAAGGTAGCCGGTCACATAGCCCTGCTCGAGCTGATTGTAGAGTGCGGTGTAGAGATTGGGGTTCCCTGCGAGGTACCCGTCGAGACAGATGAATTTCTGCTTCGGAAAGCTCCTTGAAATATTGTGTATGAGTTCGGGCATGGAGGGGTTCGAGGTTATGACCAAGTCGAATTTCCCTGAAGCCACGAAGGAAGTGAGCTTTTCTTCCCATTCGGCCTGGTTGAAGCCGGCCTCGATGACCCTGACGCTTGCGCCGGGAATCTCTGATGCCAAGCGCTCGGCGCCTTTTGCCATGGTGTCGTAGATAGGGCTTCCCTCGCGTGCGCCCGGGATAAAGACACCGATGCGAGGGGCTTGTGCCCAAAGAGCGGTACCTGCCACAATGGTGATAATAGATGCGATGACGGAGCGACGCATAGCATTCTCCTCGAATGAGAGTGTTGGCAGGAGATAATTGGTTAAAAATCTTACCTGCCATAAAAGTTGACGTGAGGTTTTATTTCACGTAAGATTTAGTATAGTACTTTTTTGCATTTGTTCAAGGGGTGCCGAGATTGACCGACCGACTGTTGAAAATCGGTGAACTTGCTTCTCTTTTTGGTGTAACTGCTCGAACCATCCGATATTATGAAGAGCTTGGCCTCATCGAGGCATCGAATCGCACTGAGGGGTTGCATCGGCGCTATCCAGCCGATGTCGTTATACGGCTCAAGCGCATCGAGGAGCTCAAGGGCCTCGGCCTCACTCTCGGACAGATCCGCGAATTTTTTATGCTCTATTCCGAGGATCCAAGCGGCGAACGATGCCGACTTCTCCTCCTACAGATCTACGAGGATCAGAAAGAAGAAGAGATGGCAAAAATCCGCGAGGCCCAGCAGCACATCGCTCAGATCGAGGAACATATTGATGCAATACGCAAGAAAAAGACTTTCTTTTCCTGCCCGGGAGAGGAGTGCGAGAACTGTGATCTCACTTCATTCTGTCTCGATTCGATGTATAATCGTAATGAGGAATAATCGTCGATGAAAGTTGCTATTCTGACGGCGCCGGGCACACTCAGCATCGAGGAGCGGCCGACTCCCGAGCCCAATGAGAATGAGGTGCTGGTCAAGGTTGAGGCCTGCGGCATCTGCACGCTCGAGCAGCGGCTCTTCAGCGGCAAGATGAGCCTGCCTCTGCCGCTTGTGCCGGGGCACGAGGCTTCGGGGCGCATCGAGGCGATCGGTTCGAAGGTCGTGGAAGATCTGAGCATCGGCCAACGTGTCGCGCTCGATTTAGTCGAGCGCTGTGGGGAATGCTATTACTGCCGCATCGGCAAGTCGAATCTGTGTCTAAACCGGTACAAGGATGCCACCCGCATGCTTGGAGGCTTCTCAGAGTACATCGTCGTGCGGCCGAACCAGATATTCCCCGTGCCCGATTCGATGAGCTACGAGACGGCGAGTTTCGCCGAGCCCCTCGCGTGCTGTATCCACTCCCTCAAACGCCTCAAGGTCGCCATGACCGAGGACCTGCTCATAGTCGGGGCGGGGACAATGGGGCTTCTGCACCTTATGGCGGCGCGTTCGATGGGGCTACGCATCACGGTGAGCGAGCCGAACCCCGCCCGCAGGCATATGGCCGCGGCGCTCGGGGCAGATTTTGTCGTCGACCCCACAGTCACGGATATCGCAGATTTTGGCCACGAGATCACCGACGGCATCGGTTTTTCGAGCTGCGTCGTCACGAGCCCTGCGCCCTCTGCGCTCGAGCCTGCGATCCTCGCGATGGCCAAGGCCGCCCGTATCAATATTTACACCGCATACGAAGATGTCATGCACATTCCACTCGATCTCAACACAATTCATCGCAATGAGCTTTTGATCACCGGCACGGAGGGTCGGGTTCAGGAAGATTTCTTTCAGGCGGTGAGGCTTCTGTCGTTCCGCAAAATCGATGTGAACCCGCTCGTATCGGCGCGAACATCTTTCTCCAGGCTGGAGGAGGGCTTTCGCACTGCGCTCTCCGGGGACGCGTATCGGGTTCTATTGATGCACAGCCTTCCCTAGGAGTTTAATTTTGATTTTTACAGTCGATATTGGGACTACGCGCGTCAAGGCCGCGCTTTTCGACGCAGAAGGCGGGTGCACGGGGCTCGCCGCCGTGGAGTTGGGGGAGAGCGATTCTAACACCTATCACGAAGTGGATGCCAGGCTCTGGCTCGGGGCGCTGTCCGACATAGCGTCCCGGCTTCTTTCAGGGATCTCGCGCAGCAGTCTCCGGGCCATCGTCGTGAGCGGCAATGGCCCCACGATTCTGCCCATCGATGCGCGCGGCGAACCGCTCGCGCCCGCGATCACCTGGCTCGACAGGCGCGCCCAGAAAGAGGCCAAAGAGGCGTCCGCCGCATTGAACTACCCCCTCGACGCGGCCTTCAACCTTCCCAAGATTCTCTGGCTGCAACGCCATTTTCCTGAGCTCTACGCCTCTTCGTGCTTTTTCGTCTCTTGCCCCGAGTTCGTCATAGGGCATCTCAGCGGTGAATGGGCGACCTGCCTACCGAATGAGGGCTATACGCGCATCATCTGGGACAGGGCCGCGCTCGAATCGCTCTCGCTCGATACCGACAAATTTCCTTCCTTTGTGGGCATCGGCGAAATTGTCGGTCGCGTGCACGCCAGAGCGGCCGAGGTATTTGGTTTGCCGCAGGGTCTGCCGGTGGTGATGGGAGGCCCCGACTTCATCGCCTCGCTTCTGGGGACTGCGACAGTCCGGCCAGGCCGCACCTGCGACAAAGGCGGGACCTCCGAGGGCATCAACCTCTGTTCAGAGAAGGACATAGGAGACGCGGGCGCTCTCCTTGTGATGCCGCACATCGTGAAGCCGTATTTCAATATCTCTGGTGTCATTTCGACGAGTGGGGGAGCGCTCTCCTGGTTCAAGAGCCATGTTTTGCCTGCGGAAGACTTTGATACGATCTACAGAAGAGTCGCTGCGACGAAGCCCGGCGCGGGAGGGCTCGTGTTTTTGCCTTACCTCGCCGGCGAACGTTCGCCCCACTGGGACCCCGACGCACGGGCTGTGTTCCTTGGTCTTGGGCTCCATCACGACCTGGGGGCCATGGCGCGCGCGGTGCTCGAGGGGACTGCCTTCGCCATGCGCGAGGTGCTGGATGTCATGGAGACCGCGGGTGCTCGCGTCGAAGACATGCGCGCCACGGGCATGCCCTCCCTTTCGCCGGTATGGAATCAGATAAAGGCCGACATCACCGGCAAGAGAGTGCTGGTGGCCGATTTTCCCGAGCCCGAGCTGGCCGGCTGTCTTGCGATCGGCCGTTTTGCGTTGGGCGAAGAAGCGGACCTCGCCGCCGCCTCGGAGAAAGTTTTCGTGCCCGCCCATATATTCGAGCCGAGACAAGAGACTGCAGCAGTGTACGATGAGCTCTTTGCCATTTATCTCGAGGGATACAGGCGGCTCGCCAGCCTCTTTCCCGCGATTTCGAAGGTGCAGGTGGGGGCGGATGGAGTTGCGCGCCCGGTGGATTGAAGGTGAATTGAGAGCGGATTGAGGAGGAAGCGTCATGCATGAAGGAGCAAGGCTTCGCTTAGGCCGCATTTTTTCGGAGGACGGGCGCGCGGTCGTCGTGGCCGCAGACCACGGAGCGATCGCCGGTCCGCTTGAGGGTATCGAGTCGCCTCTGGAGCTTGTCCGCCTCTGTGCGCGAGGGGGTGCCGATGCGATCATGGCTCACAAGGGCTTCGTGCGTGCTGGCCTTGAGGGATGGCAAAGGGGGCTCGGGCTCATTCTGCGGGCAAGCGGCGGCTTTACGGTTCTTGGTGGTCGCTTCGAGGAAGAGCTTCTTTATGGCGCAGGCGATGCGCTGTACTGGGGAGCCGACGCCGCCGCCATCACCGTCAAGTTCGGTCACGCCCGCGAGGGCGAGTTCATCAGGGCCGCCGCGCGCCTCGTCTCGGCCTGCGAGCGCCGCGGCCTTCCTGTCATGATCGAGGCGATGGCCTTCGAAGAAGGGCGGCAGTCGATACGCGCCGACGCCCTCGCTGTCGCACTGCGTGCGGCCGAAGAGCTTGGCGCTGCCTTCATCAAAGCTCCCATGCCTGAAAAATTTGAAGACTTCGCATGGGCAGCCCGCGGCTCGCACGTGCCGATTTTGCTTCTTGGAGGCGAACAGCGCGATTCTCTCAGGATCCTATTCGAGAATATCGCAGGGGCGCTCGAGCGTGGGGCTTCGGGCATCGCGATGGGCCGCAACATCTGGGGGCAGCCGAATCCATTGAGCGTGTTGGAAGCCATGGTGGGGCTGGTCCACGGCGGCTGGGAAGTCGACAAGGCCGTGGCGCACGCACATCGTGGTACGTGACGTGTTGCGTGACGATATTTTCTCCTTGCGATAAAAGCCTTTCTACGCTAGTATACTTCTGCGGCAGGAAATACTCTGCCGAAAAGACACCATATTTCAAATAAGCATTTTTTTGTATGTGTGCATGCCAGGAGGACATAATGCTCGAAACCAAGGTACTCGTGAATCTTTCCAACCGCCATATTCACCTGTCGCGCGATGATCTCGAGACGCTCTTCGGAAAGGGCTACCAACTAACGAAGACTAAGGACCTCATTCAGCCGGGTCAGTTCGCTTGTGCGGAAACTCTGATCATTAAAGGACCAAAAGGTCAGCTGGATGGTGTGCGTATTCTCGGTCCGGAACGCAAAGAGACTCAGTGTGAAATTCTCGCCAGCGATGTGTTCAAGCTCGGTGTGCCAGGCTGCCCGGTGCGCGAATCTGGCCAACTCGAAGGCAGCTTCCCCTTTGAGGTCATCGGCCTCAAGGGTTCGATCAAAAAGGAACGCGGCCTCATCATTGCGATGCGCCACATCCACTTCGATCCGGAGACCGCGAAGCGCTATGGTGTCGTCGATAAGCAACTCGTTGCGCTGAGGGTCGGGGCGGAGCGCGCTGTGATATTCTTGAATGTGATCTGCCGAGTAAACCCTACATATGCGCTCGAGTGCCATCTAGACTTCGACGAGGGCAATGCGGCGGGTATTTCGAGTGGCGTATTGGGCGAAATTGTGCAGCTTTGAATCGATAGGCCGGTCGCCGAGAAGCAGCATGCGATTGGAGCAGGGCGTGGGCAAGGTTATTCTAAAGGCTGAAGACCTCGACGGGTATCTTACGGCAAGCGATCTCGAATACCTTTCGCGGATGGACGGCCTTTACCGACAGGCGATGGTGTCGTTCGACATTCTGGCGACCAGCGCATCGGCTTCGCAGAAGCACCACGAGGAAGAGGTACTCATCGACCTCTATAATCGGATGGGCTTGCTTATGCAGGAGATATGCGCTGCCGAGCCGCGCATCCAGGTCTACTCCTTCGTCTCTCCCCAGGAGACTCACGGCGAGGCCTCGCGCCTTATAGCCAAGCTGCGCGATGTGAATACCGGCCGCCAGGAGTTTGTCTATTATATTCAGCGCGCCTTCGAGCTTCTTTTCACGCTCGGCTTCGGCGGCTTGGAGAAAACGAACAAAAATTATCTCATCGTGCAGACTCCGGTCGTGACTCCCGTGCAGAACTTTGCGGTTCATAAGATTCCAAACGTGGACGAGGCTGTCCGCGATACCGTGATGTGCGTCATGCTGAGGGGTGCGCTTCTGCCCTCGATGATCCTCTCGAAAGAGATTCAGGAGTACTCCTCGTCGGGCTATCTTACTCCCTTTGCGCTGTTCAAGATAAAGCGCGACGACACGAAGAGCGAGACGACGATGGAGTATGTGCTGGATCTGGATCACTCCTACTTTGATTTGGAGCAGCTCGATGGCAAGCATCTGCTATTTGCCGATCCCATGAACGCAACGGGCGGCTCGCTTGTGACGGTCGTCAAATATCTGCTCGAGCAGGGCATAATGCCAGCCTCCGTCAAGTTTTTCAACGTGATAAGCGCGCTCAAGGGAAGCCTTCGCGTCGTCCGGGCCATCGACAATATAACGATTTACACGCTGTGGATGGACCCGAGTCTCAACGAGCGCGCCTATATCATGCCGGGCCTTGGCGATGCCGGCGACCGCATCAATGGCAGGGACGAGGACGAGCATCCAAGGGACATGCTGCGGCTCGTGGCCGATTACGGTACGAACATTACGGGGCTGTACCGCTCCCAGCTCCGCATCATCGAAGAGACAGTACTCAGGCACCGACAATGATCCTCGATCCTCAGCGATTTGCGGTCTTTCAAGGGCAGGATTGTCTTATTCCTCCCCAGCTTGCTGAGGTGCTGCATTCCAAGGTGGTGGACGGTGCACTGCTGTCGACTATCGAGCCGGAGCTTATTTCTTGGCCGGCCTCAGGGATTCCTCTTGCATTGTTCGGCGACTCGCCATTGGGTTATTCATATTCGGCATTTACCTTTCAGAACGTTCTCTATGGTGCTGTCCTTCTCGGTGACGGGGAGGAAGGTTTTATCAAGGCAGCTGGTCTCGAGCATGCTGTGCATTTTCCCGTGCGTGCTCTCGCCTCCGATTTTTCTTCGCAGCTTGGGCGTTTTGCCCTTCTCGCCAAGGCGCACGCTCACTGGACCGAGGTGTCGCGCTTCTGCGGCGCGTGTGGGGGGCGTCTCGTCGATGCCAACGGCAACGAGGATTTCCGAGAACCGCTCGACGAACACGCGCATGGTGCCCGCTTTTGTCCCCGTTGCAGGAGGACCTTTTTCCCCCGCATGTCGCCTGCGGTCATCGTGTTGGTGCGAAAAGGGAATGCAATACTCTTGGAACACAATGTGCGTTTTCCCGGCAATCGCCACAGCCTTATTGCCGGTTTTGTCGAGATAGGCGAGACACTTGAAGAGGCGGCAGTGCGCGAGATCCGCGAAGAGGCGGGAATTGAGGTGAAAAATCTCCGATACCTGCGCTCACAGCCCTGGCCCTTCCCTGACTCCCTCATGCTCGGCTTCCTCGCCGAATGGGAGAGTGGCGACGCGCGTCCCGACGGGCGAGAAATCGATCACCTCGATTGGTATACAGCCGACACCTTGCCTGAGCTGCCGATGAAAGGGAGCATAGCGCGGTTCATCATCGACACCTTTGTCGGGGGCGGCTTCTCGGCGCCATAGTTTTCATAAGGCCTTAAAAGTCTCGGGCAAGGTCCGGGAGGACGATTGGCGCCCCCTTTGTGCTCCGTATCTGTTTGAGCGCCGGCTTGGCGATATCACGGTTATGCATTTTTTTGCTCCCCGTTGCACACTCATACAAAAAATTTTACACTGCGTGTCAAGGAGGCCCCCATGGATTTCAGCTGGAACATTGTCATCGACGCAGGACTTATCTCCGTCGCTCTTGTCCTTGCGACATTTCTGCGGTCGAAAATTCCTTTTTTTCAGAAATATCTTGTTCCCAATGCACTGACTGCCGGTTTTCTGCTTCTCCCTGTGTACAATTATCTGATGCCGACGCTGGGGTATGGTACGAACAGACTTGGAGACCTCGTCTATCATCTATTGAACATCTCCTTCATAAGCATGTCGCTCAGGTCCTCACCTCCTAAAATCAAGGGGTCACGGTCCAACGGCAGTGTGCTCGGCATGTCGGCGCTGATACTCTTAGGATATGCGTCGCAGGCCATTTTGGGGCTTCTGCTCACTCTGCTTTTTCTGCCTAAAATCCATCCGGCCTTCGGCCTCCACCTCCCTTTGGGGTTCGCCTTGGGGCCTGGACAGGCATATGCGATCGGCAAGGGCTGGGAGTCGATGGGGTTCGAGGGCGGAGCAAGCGTGGGCTTGACCTTTGCGGCTCTCGGGTATCTCTGGGCCTGTTTCGGAGGCATACTGTTGATGCATAAAGGTGTGCGCAAGGGCTGGATGAAGCCTGAACAGCTCTCCATCATGAAGGACAAGGCGCTCTTGACCGGCATCGTGCCTCGGGGAAACGAAAAAAATGTGGGCGACCGCCTCACCACCGACTCCGAGGCAATCGACTCTTTCAGCTTTCATACGGCGATGGTGGTGTTCGTATATTTGTTGAGCTTTCTGTTTTTGAAGGGAGTGTCGTTTTTGCTCGGCTTTGCGGGCAAGGCTGGCGCCGAACTTGCAACGAACCTGTGGGGTATCAATTTCATTTTCTCCGCAATGTTAGCCATTGTCGTCCGGAAGATTATGGACCTGCTCCGAATCGGCTATGTGCTCGATGACGATGCGCTGACGAGGATTTCGGGCATGTCGGTCGATTACATGGTCGCAGGGGCGATTGCAGCCATATCCCTCGTGTTTGTGGGAAAATACTGGTTCCCCATCCTCCTCATGTCGACGCTGTGTGGCTTTATGGTGTACTACACGATTCCGTGGGTGAGTTCGAGGATTTTTCGCGACTTCCGCTTCGAGCGCATGCTCATGATCTATGGCGTTTCCACGGGGACGCTCTCCTCTGGCCTTGCGCTGTTGAGAGTGATGGATCCTGAATTCAGAACGAAGGTTACCTCGGATTATATGCTGTCGGCAGGGCTTACCTTTGTGCTGGCCATTCCATTTATTCTGGCGATCAACCTGCCGGCAAACGCATATACGAGCGGCTCCATGGTTCCGTACTGGATATTTTTCGCAATTGCTCTAGGCTATTTGATCTTCGTCGTTGTCGTCTACTGGATTCTGGCACGAAAGCGCCGTTTTGCCTTGCCGGGAGATAACTTCTATCGCCCAGGCAAATGATCGGCGGAGATGTTCCGGAGAAGCCCTATGGCGTCGGCATACTTTCTGCCCGACGCCTTCGGATTTGTAAAGACAACGCGGTAGACATTCATCCCTTGGTAGAATTCGAAGAAATTCCATTTGAGCACGCCTTCCGCCTCGACATTCTCGAGAGAGAAGATCACCGGCTCGAGCGCGACGTCCCGACTGTCGTGGAATTCGAGCCGGTCGGCGTAGAGCTCGATCCGCCCTTTCAGCATCGTGTTCATGGAGTCGATGCGCTTGCCGCGTTTCAGTTTGACCGGTTCGTCGGAGAAGATCGGCCCCGCATGTGCCCCATCCTTCCATTCCGAGAGCTCCTGTGCGAGGAATCTGCTCTGGGCACTGTTCCAGAGCACGATGGAGTCGAGGAAAGGCGCTTCATCGAAGGGGGGAACATACCCACGCCGATCCCCTTTCGAGCGTAGAGAGAATCCTCCGTCCGGCCGATATTCGACGGAAAAGCCGCAGTGGTCGCACGTAAAGGTATTTCCTGCGCTGTGCATCGTCGCTTTGCCGGCACAGCTGGGGCAGATATAGAGCGCAAGCTCGAGGTTCTCCGCTCCATGTAGACTCTTATACTGAATGCCCCTCTCCCTGCTCCATGCCGTATCGTCATACGAAAGCGCGTTGTTGAGCGCGCCGTCTATCTCCGAGAGAGAGACCTTGTGCAGCTGTTCGGGGGTGAACAATACGGAAAAGGTGATTTCGACCTTTCCGAGGCGGCGCACATGCGACCACCTTGGCTTTGTGAGATAGCCGCCGTTCGTCTTTGCCAACACGACGGGTACGCGCAAGAGGCGCAGGAGCTTTGCGCTCGAGAAAAAGGCCGGAAACTGTGTGCCCGTCCATGAACTCTGTCCCTCGGGATACATCCCGACAACCCCATGCTTGCGGCGAATGATATCGACGATCCAGCTGACGGTCTCGATATCCGGAATCGCCTTCGATTTGGGTATGCAGCCGACCAGCTTCAAGAGCAGAAAGCGCATGATCGGATTTCGCATATTGCCGTCGCTCGCCACCCAATGGATAGGAAAGGGCACAAATGCATTGGCGATGAAAGGGTCGAGCAGGGTCGTGTGGTTGCCGACCAGAATAAAAGGGGGCTTGACTGTCCTGAACAGCTCGACATTGATGCCGGTGATCCGGTATACCCACCTGAGCCAGAGGCCGTAGGTGTACCGCAGTAGCCATGTGAAAAACTTGAAGTTCGTCGGGTGATATCGGCGTTTGGAAATCATGGATAATCCTTACACTGTATGATAGCTGCCGATGGGCGCCAGAACAAGAAGGGGCGGTGGTTGGACCCAGGCTCATCTTTTCCCTTCCCCCGTGAAAAGAATCGAATTTTGTGGTATGTATTCGTGCAGTATGGATTTTGGCAAGATTTACCGGCAGTGGGAAGAACAGCAGTCTTCCCCCAAAAAGCCTTCGACGTCGAAGAGAATCCCGAAGGGAGATCCCCAGAGCGATCTCCAGAGGGATGAATCCCGGAACAATTCTGAAGCTTTGCGGCAGAAATTGGAGCAGTGGCTCGACGAGCACGGGACAACCGACAAAGACACGTCAATAGAACAGGCCTTCGATCAGGACAAGGCGACGACGATCGCGGCGAATACGCGATTCAAACACATGTTGCCGCAGGCCGAGCTCGATCTTCACGGCTTGCACGAAGTGGAAGCACGCCAAGCCCTGCAAGCTTTCATAGACCGCTGTGTCGCCCAGGGGTTGGAGAAGGTGAGTATCATACACGGGAAGGGAAATCATTCACGTGAGGAACAGGTGTTGGTGCATGTCGTGAGGGAAGAGCTCGAACACAACCCACATGCAGGGGAATTCGGCTTTGCGGATGGACGGCATGGCGGGAGAGGAGCCACGTGGGTTCGTATCCGGTGAGCTTATTTCTCGCGGTAAATAATTCGCCCTCGGTTCAGATCATAGGGAGAAAGACCGACTTTTACTTTATCGCCTGGGACAATCCGAATATAGTGCTTGCGCATCTTGCCCGAAAGATGGGCAAGAATAATGTGTCCATTCGCCAACTCGACACGGAACATCGTGTTGGGAAGAGCCTCTCGGACTATGCCCTCCACTTCGATCGCTTCTTCTTTAGCCACAAAAACTCCTACATTTACAGCAATGACTGAATGTTGACCAGCCCACAAGGCAGAGGAGCCCTCTCTTGCACCCTATACCCTGCTGGAATAGTATGGGCCAATGCATCGAATGTCAACATGACGAGGAGTGACCTCTCGCCGCCTATCTTGACATTTTTGACAATGTGATGCATTGTGCCCATCCATTGTAAGCTGCTGGATGCCAGCGCTTGATGAGGGGGAGAGAGATGGAGAATGCCTTCATCGAAAAAATGCAGAAACTCTTGCTCGCCCAGCGACAGGAAATTTTGGATACCATCGCTGAGTCGAACGAGCAGCTCAAAACAGTGCTCTCTGAGGCCGATCCTAAGGATTCGGCGGATATCGCATCCGACGATGTGGATAGGATTATGATAGAGGCTCTCAGCTCTCAGGACCTTAAACGCTATCGTGCGATCGAAGCGGCACTGTTGCGCATCAACCAAGGGCGTTATGGTCTCTGTGCAAAATGCGGCAAGAAGATACCCCAGGAACGGCTCGAGGCTATTCCCTATGCGGTGCTCTGCGTCGAGTGCCAGAAGAGCGACGAGCGCAAGAATCGCTAGGGCGTCCTCTCGATCTGTTCGAGAGACATTTCTTTCCATAGGCCAGGCTCATCGAGGTACCAGAGCGAAGTAAAACCCGCATTTCGTGCCGCATGGATCGCGATGCGCTGATAGTTCCCGATGTGCTGCGGGGCATGGGCATCATCCCCGATGGTGATTCTTAGGCCCTTGTCGTGCATCCTCTTTAGGATGCGCGCCGATGGGTAGGGCTCATGATGTTTGCCGCGGGCAAGCCCGCCGGTATTGATCTCTGCGATGAGCCCCTTTTCTGCTGCGAGATCTACGGCTTGAAAGGCAGCATCGATGTAGAGAGGGTCCTCCTCGTCGAACCAGCGTCCATCCGCATTGTTCTTCTTTACGAGATCAAAATGCCCGATTATGTCGAATCCTCCACGCTCGATCATCTGGGCCATATACTGCCAATAGCGCTTCCAGATTTTTGTGTAATCGCCATCCGGCGCCCAGGCGCGAACCTTATGGGCAAATTGTTCCTCGGGTTCGTCCACCGTAAAAAATGCTTCGCCCGGGGCCGTGATGTAGTGGACCGAGCCGATACTGAAGTCGAGGTGGAAAACATCATACGCGGGTTCATTCGGCATCGTTATGCCAGGTGCATAGTCCGTCTCGAGGCCTAAGAATATTTTCATGCCGTGGCGAGCATATTCCTGCCCAAGGGCGCGCACCGTTGCGACATAGGCTTCTGCCTTTGCCCATGGCATATGCCAACGTGTCTTGATCGGCACCGGCGCATGGGCAGAAAATCCCAGATGCGTGTAGTGGTGCTCGAAGGCGGCGGCCGCCATGGTCGCCGCGTCTGCCTTGCCATCGCAGAATGTCGTGTGGGTGTGAAAACTAAAGGCCACGGGCCATCCTATCATTCGGTGCGTATTGACGCAACAGGAGCCCTTTTCTACTATGAAGGAATGGCTTCCGAAGTCATCGCTGCACCGTCGGTCAGATCTCTTGCACTCCTCATGGCGGATCTGGACAGGCGAGAAACATGTATGCGGTTCTTGACCAGACGGGGAGCCGTCGTCGAGCTCTTCGACAGGGACAAGACTGTGGTCTCTGGCTCTTCTGAATGTATAATCGCCGAGGCCACACTGCTCGATGCCGAGGAAGCTCACTCGCTTTTGGAAGTGCCGCTGGCCTTGGTCGTATTGGGAACTCGAGGCGAATGCCGAAGAGCCATAGAGACTTCCCCTCTCGTGCGGATATTGCCGCTCCGCGCCTCTCCGACCACCGTATACGCCGCAGCGCGACAAGTCTGCGCCGCGAGGGATACCATTCTCGCCTCTAGGACAGTCGTCGGCGCCATTCATAATGAGGTGCAAACGCTTCTCTCGTCCGTGCCGGACATTGTCTACATACTCGATGAACACAGCAACTTCATTTATTTGAATGAATCGGTCACCCTGTTGGGCTACGAGCCTGCAGAATTGGTCGGCAGGCATTTCAGCATCATCATCCATCCGGAGGACAAGCCGAATATCTCGCGCGAAATCGTAGTAGAGAAAATCCGTCGAGCGAATAAATTCCCCGACACCCCTCCCAAATTGTTCGACGAGCGCAGGTCCGGCCAACGCATGACGAGAGAGCTCGAAGTAAGACTCATCCATAAGGATGGGCATATTCTGTATGGTCTCGTCAATGCCTATGGGGAGAGAGGGCTCGACGTTCCTCTGCTCTCTGAGGTGGTCGGGCAGAAGCCTCAGACCATCGGCGTGGTGCACGACGTGAGCGCAATGCATTTTTATCAGCAGAGCCTCGAAGATTCGTTGGCCGCAAAGGAGCGGCTCTTGCGTGAGATCCATCACCGCGTCAAGACGAATCTGCAGCTCGTGGCGAGTCTGGTTCACCTGCAGCAGGCTGACTATCTGCAGACTGGTATAGATGCGCAGGCATCGAGCAGGGTGCTCAGAGAGCTCGAGGCGCAGATTAAGAGTATTGCCCTTGTCCACGAGGCGCTCTACCATTCGGAAGAGGTTGATCGCTTACGTGCTCGAGACTTTTTTGCGCAGTTTTGCCATGCCGCAGAAGAGGCGCTCGAAATAGTAGGATCGACCGTACACCTGAAATTCTCGGTCGACGACTGTCCACTCGATCCGGATCGTCTCGTACCGCTCTCGCTTGCGCTTCTCGAGCTGCTGGGAGGCGCGTATCAAACTGCGTACGAGAAGCGAGCCGATATCACCGTGATGGTTACGTTCAGCTGTACAAAGGGCCGACGCAGCGTGTTGGAGGTGGAGGGCGAAGGCATTTTAGTGAGGGCTGATTCTCCCATTATGCGCACTCTGCTGACATATACGGGCGCGAATATTGAGCTGCTTAAAGAGGAAGATTATCACGAACGTTGTCGCTTGACTATTTTATCGCATGATTGAATATATATATCGAATTCTATATATTCAAATATATAATATGTAAGGAGAGTATGCATGAGTCAAAGCTATGATTTTGTAATCATCGGCGCCGGTGCTGCCGGCCTTGCAGCCGCCCAGTACGGCGCCCGTGCGAATATGAAGACGCTTGTCATCGAAGAGATGGCACCAGGGGGCCAGGCCCTTCTCATCGATACCCTTGAGAACTATCCGGGTATCACCGAGCCGATCAACGGTTATGATTTCTCCGAACGCATGCGCGCACAGGCCGAACGCTTCGGCAGTTCTTTTTTGGATGCGAGCGTATCGAAGGTGCGTAAGGAAAACGGACACTTTGTCATCGAGACGAACGTCGGCACCATCGAGAGTCTTACAGTACTTGTCGCCACAGGGGCGAAACACAAACACCTAGGGGTCCCCGGCGAAGAGGAGTTCATCGGCAAAGGCGTGTCGTACTGTGCCACTTGCGATGGCCCCTTCTTCAAGGGCAAGCGTATGCTCGTGGTGGGAGGCGGCGATGCCGCAGCCGACGAGGCTACCTACCTGTCGAAGCTTTCGGATAAGATCGTCATGATCCACCGTCGTGATCGCTTTCGGGCGCAGAAGGCACTTGCGCAGCGCGTCCTCAGCAACCCTTCGATAGAAGTTCGATTCAATACTATCGCAAAAGAGATACGAGGAGACACGAAGCTCCGTTCGGTTGTGCTGGAAAATGTGGTGAAGCACGAAGTGATCGAGGAGCCTTTTGATGCGGTTTTTGTCTTTATCGGCTCCACTCCACAGACTGGCTTTCTCTCCGACATGGGGCTACAGATGGATGAGTCGGGGTATATCGTCACAGACTGCGGCATGCAGACCAGCATTCCGGGTCTCTTTGCGGCGGGCGACGTGAGGGTCACACCTTTCCGTCAGCTCATCACTGCGGCGGCCGACGGGGCCATCGCCGCGCACTCGGCGGCAAATTATATCGACGAGCAGAGAGGACAGGCTTATAAGTAATATCAATACGAATGCGCACGGATATCGCTATGATCGGATCGGCGGATCATATGGTATGAATACGAAGATGACGAGGCGCCTGTCATGAGAAAAGCGGCCAATGTTTGTACACTCGACTCGGTGCTCAGGATGCCTGTCGGGCTTGTGTGCGGGCTGGACGAGGCGGGGAGGGGGCCATTGGCCGGGCCCGTCACCGCGGCTGCGGCTATTCTGCCGGCAGACTTTCCGATGAGATTGCTCGACGACTCGAAAAGGATGAGCGCTCGGCGGCGCGAAGATGCCTATCGGGCGATCGTCGAGGGGGCGCTCGACTGGGCAGTGGGCTGGGCGACGGTCGAAGAGATCGATGGCTCCAACATTCTCGTGGCGAGTCTGCGCGCGATGGAGAGGGCATTTGCAGGGATGACACAGGTGCCTGCGCTTGTAGTGGTGGACGGCATCTTCGCGCCGAACCTATGGATGAACGGAACCTATGTCGAGGCGGCGACGATGCCGAAGGCCGACAGCCTCATTCCTGCAGTGATGGCTGCATCGATCTTGGCAAAAGTGGCTCGAGACCACCTTATGTGCCGCCTCGACGATCTCATGCCGGAATACGGCTTTGGGAGACACAAGGGATACCCGACCAAGGCACATAGGGAAGCCATCGAACGCTGCGGTCCATCCAGATTTCACCGACAGGGATTTCGGCTTCTGGTTCAACCCAACTCTTTGCTCTTTGTTTCTTTCGATTCAGAGGGTTCGGAGGATTGAGTCTTTTTTCGTACTATGATGCGGCGCCCCGTACTTTTCGTCTCGCTGTGTCCTTCAGGGCGAGCCCGCAGTGGCGGCTTCTGAGGGGCAGTCTCATGTTTCTGTCGTGAGCCCGCCTTCTCCATATAGCCGGCTGCAGTCCTCATTGCCCGCATAAAGCCCTCCATGTTCTCCTGAAACACCACGATGGAGCGCCGGTCGAAGGTTTCGGTCTCAGTCGGTTTGCTCTCTACTACCGACAGAAAGATGTCGCCGTTTCTGTTTTCTTTGACATTGAAAAAATATGTTCTCCCCTCACAGCTAAATCTCGTGGAGAACAGTTCACCGCGAATACCCATCGATACTCCTTTGAATCGCGTTATCCTACAACATTCTATGAGTGGGAGACAAGGAGAGCGGCCTTGTTCACTAAGTCCGTGTGCCAGCGCCGCAGCCACGCCTCGTCCGCGCCCGTGCCGCCCCTTATGTCGACGCCGATACGGAACACGGGCTCTGTCCCGGAAGCCCGCATCCAGAGAAAGGCGCATGATTCTCCCCGAAGATCATAGAAAACGATTCTGAGACCCCCGTTCTTTGAGGCACCGAAATCGTCTCCTATTTCATATTCGTTAGGGCCGATCGAGGCGAAGGCTTTCCAAGAAGCGATGCCGAATCGGGCTGCCAATTCGGGCAGCATCTGCGGCCAGGCTTCCAGAAAAAGGCGCCGATAGGCATCCTTAAGGGCGATTTTGTCGTCAGAAGCGATCTTGAGGGCAGCATAGGGCTCGAATGCGCTGGTCGTGGCCCAGACAGGGAGACTGGCGATCACATCGTCGAGATCGTAGTCTTGCCTGTATCGTTCGGAGGCACCGACGGCATCGAGCCAGAGATTGAAGCATGTCATGCCCTGCGTCGCGTTGCCCAGGCGTAAGAGCCGGATCATCGAGCCGAGCGTGGAGAGTGGATCGCGCACCTTGGAGGGGTGAGTGATGTTGCCGCCATTCGAGCCTTCGCCGAGGATGCGAACGATCCAACCTTCCGCGCGGAGCTTTTCTGCACACGAAACCACATTGGCCTCACCCGTCTCGGCGCGGAAAACCCTGGCCCCGAATGCCCCGGCAATCGCCTCGATGCGCATGCTCGTCGCATCATTGACGACCACCGCAATCTGCCGCGCCTCGCCTCGCCGGCGCAGATAGGCGAGCTCCGACAGACAGACGAGCGCGAAGACCTGCTGCGCCTCGAGGGGGACGGCCCGCCGCAGTGTCTTGCTGTAATACACAAGGTTGCCGCGGTCGCCATCGCAGTCGGGCACGAATCCGAGCGCAAAGGACGCATTCTCTGCATGCACCTCATTTAGCGCTTCACAGCAGTCGTAAAGGGATTCGTTCTCCGGCACGATGCGGTGGGCAAAAACCCCCGGATCGGTGTTGAGCACTTTGGTCTGTACGCCGAGGGCCGAGAGCCAGTCGATGTCGATGCTCTGCGTCCGTGCCGAACCGTTGAGCTCCGCAATGACGCCGAGGGGGCGCTCGGCGCAGGCGGCGGCGATCTCCGATAGCATCTTTTCCTGGGTGTCCAAGGTGGGCTCATCGGTGAAGATGCGGTGTGCAAAGAGCATGTAGGCCGACTGCGAATAACGTTTCCAGTGCGCAACCTTCTCGTAACACGCCGCAAGGTCGTGGGCATCGGCTTTTTCGATCGCCGCGAGGGCGAGCTCCGGCGCCGAGGGAGCTGCGATGAAGGCTCTGAACGCCGCGATAAGGGGGGCTATCTGTGCTCCCGTCAACACTCCTCCGGCGATGCCGAACTTAAGGCCATTGTGACCCGGAGGATTGTGGCTTGCGGAGATATAGGCGAAGCCGTCCGAATGAAATTCGTGCTCGGAAGGCAGGTCCGTGGTCTGGGCAGAATAGGCCATGATCTCGGGCGCCGGCACGATGAACAAATACCGAACCTCGCAGCCTTCCCCCATGAGCACGCGCACAAAGACATCGGCGATTGCGGGCCCGGTAGGCCTTGTGTCGATGCCGAGCAGCATGACAGGGCGCCGGCCGCGTTCGGTTTTTTCCACGCATCGCTCTTTGATGAACGAAGAGAAGACAAGGGCCATGCCTGCGACGATGATGGTGTCTGCGGGGCAGAGCCCGCGCGCAAGAGAGTTTTCCAGGCTGTGGCCGGGGTCCCAGGAGGCGTAGGGGCCGTCGGCGGAAAGGTCTGCAAAGATCTTGCGCCACCCCGATGCGGACAGAATAAGCGAGTGTGCGGCCCCTTGAACTTCTTCCGTAGAGGGAAGTGTCTCTTTGGTGAGGGGTATCCTCTCCGGATCTCCGACCGCAAAACCCAAAGAAGGGTGAGTGATGAGTGACATCCGTTGCTCCAAAGCGTATTATAATGCCTTTTGGATGTTCTGAGAACGAGCGGGCCTCCTTGGGTTCTTCGGATATTTACCCGTCCGCCGTTTCAAGGGTATATTGAAGGACAGAATGATCGGTATTTTCGAGCACACCCTTTTTCTTCTCCGCGGTGTAAAGTCCTATGCCCTCGTGGGGTCCTCCGGCACGGGGAAGAGTTTTCGCGCAAAGCTCGTCGCTCAGAAATATGGGATCGACCTCATCATCGACGATGGTCTTCTGATCAGGGGTGACCAAATTCTTGCGGGGCGGTCTGCCAAAAAAGATCCGACCTACCTTGGTGCCATCAAGACTGCGCTTTTTGACGACCGTGAGCATCGGGAGATGGTGTCGCGTGTGCTTCAGCATGAACGTTTTAGGAAAATTCTCGTCATCGGCACCAGCGAGCGCATGGTACAGAAAATCTGCGAGCGCCTCCAGCTTCCACATCCCATCAAGGTCATAAAAATAGAAGAGATTGCGACGAAGGCCGAAATCGAAAAAGCCGTACAGTCGCGCAAGGTCGAGGGCAAACATGTCATTCCCGTGCCTGCCCTCGAGATAAAGCGCAACTATCCATCGATATTCTATGACAGTGTGCGGGTGTTTTTGAGACGGAGCTTTGGTGTGGGTGCGACCTTCCCCAAGCTGTATGAAAAGTCGGTTGTGCGTCCGGAATATGGCAAGCGCGGCAGGGTTGCGATTTCGGAGGCGGCCCTCTCTCAGATGGTCGTTCACTGTGTGAATGAATTCGATCCCAATGTACGCATCATGCGCCTGGCTATTCGCAACGACACACAAGGCTACCGTATCACCGTCATGCTTGAAGTGCCCTATGGCACGAGGCTTGCGTCGAAGCTCTATGCTCTCCAGGAATATATTGTCGATAGTATAGAAAAATTTACCGGAATTCTGGTGGCCGAGGTGAATATTGTCATCGACAGACTAGCCGTACGCCCTCAGAGAGGGCAAAAATGGGGCCGGGCTATTGACGCCCGTCGGCAGTCCGTGTAGTATTGCCGACATATGCGGCTGTGCCTGCGGTGACACTGCAGTAATCGTTTCCAAGGAGAATAAAGGTGCCCTGTGGTAGAAAGCGAAAGCTCAAGAAAATAGCGACGCACAAAAGAAAAAAGAAAAGAAGACTGAACCGGCATAAAACCCGCAAATAATCGCGCCGCACGAATAGTCTTGAAGAGAGGCTACCCTTGGTATAGGGTAGCCTTTTGCTTTTTATAGCCTTGCGTGGCCAAAAGATGTGCTCTCGAAGGATGTTGCTGAGGATGTTGCTGTTTTATTAGTTAAAACAGCTTTTCAAAATTTGTAAATTTCCTCTTGTTTTTCTCCAAAAGAATGGTATACTAAACCTGCTATTTTTTTTGAGGAGCCGCCAATGCCTTTTATTGTACTTGTGATCAACCCGGGTTCTACAAGCACGAAATTCGCGGTATATAGCGGTACAAACAGCATATTCGAACAGAGCTTGTCTCACTCCACTGAGGAGCTCGCAGGATTTTCATCTATAGCTGCTCAATATGAGTTCAGGGAAAATGCGATTCTGCGTGCCCTCGAGGAGCGACACTTCGACCTTGGGAGTCTGCATGCGGTGGTGGGGCGTGGAGGCCTTTTGCATCCAATTCCAGGAGGGGTCTACCGTATCACCGAGGCGATGAAGGCGGACCTTCTGTCTGCTCGCTACGGCGAGCATGCCTCGAACCTTGGTGCGCTCATTGCCGATGCATTTGCGGCTCGAGTCGGTATACCTGCTTTTATTGCAGATCCCGTGGTCGTCGACGAACTCGACGATGTGGCGCGTGTTTCGGGACACAGGCTTTTTAAGCGGATCAGCATATTCCATGCGCTCAACCAGAAGGCGGTCGCTCGCCGATATGCGAAGAGCTGCGGCCGCTCTTACGAAGCGTTGAACCTCATCGTCGCACACATGGGCGGTGGTGTCTCTATCGGCCTCCATCGGCACGGAAGGGTCGTCGACGTCAATCAGGCTCTCAGCGGCGAAGGCCCTTTCACGCCCGAGCGCTCCGGAACCTTGCCTGCGGGCGACCTAGCGAAGCTTTGTTTCTCAGGCCAGTATTCTCTGCAGGACGTTCTCAAGATGATCACCGGCAGGGGTGGCATGGTGAGTTTCCTCGGCACGAACGATATGCGCGAGGTCAGCCGCATGAGAGAAGAGGGTAATAAAGAGGCCGACCTCTACTATAGAGCCTTCGTGTATCAGGTGGGCAAGAGCATAGGCGCTGCGGCCGCTGCGGCACACGGTCTCGTCGATACCGTCATTCTGACTGGAGGCATTGCTTACTCAAAGGACATCACGGATCGCATTGCCGAGATGGTTTCCTTCATCGCTCCGGTGGTGGTCTATCCCGGAGAAGGGGAGCTTGAGGCGCTGGCGCTGGCAGGCATTATGGCGCTCTCGGGCGAAACGGAGATAAAGGAGTATCTGCCATGAACCATATTTCGGAGATCATGGAAAAAGCGAAAACACTCGGCAGGCGAAGGCTCGCGGTGGCGTCTGCGCAGGAGGCGACGGTTCTCGAAGCCGTCGTCGATGCATACCGCGAGGGCATCGCCGAGCCAATTCTCGTGGGAGACCCCAGCGCCATTGCGCGCGCGGCGGCCGAGGCGAACAAAGGCAGTGGCGTCGATATTTCGCCTTTCAGGATCGTGGAAGAATCCAGTCTGACTGCGGCGGCAGCCAAGGCCGTGGCGCTGGTGCGCTCAGGCGAGGCCGACTTTTTGATGAAAGGCATCATCGATACGAGCCTCCTTCTCAGGGCTGCGCTCAACAAGGAGACGGGCCTCAATGCCGGAAGGCTCGCCATCCATGTAGCGGTCATGGAAGTGGCGACATACCACAAGCTTTTGTTTGTCACCGATGTGGCGCTCAACATTGCGCCGGATCTTCCCGCCTTTGTGGACATCATCGATTCCGCGGTGGCGGTGGCGAAGGCCCTTGATGTGGAGACCCCAAAAGTCGCGCTCCTCGCCGCGGTCGAGAAGGTCAATCCCGAGAAGATGCCCTGGACGGCGACCGCCTCGATCCTCACCCAGATGAACCGCCGCGAGCAGATCAAAAACTGCATCGTCGACGGCCCGCTCGCGCTCGACAATGCGATCAGCGCCGAGAGCGCGCGCATCAAAAAAATACAGTCGGACGTCGCGGGCAACGCGGACATTCTCGTGGTGCCCGACATAGAGGCGGGCAACATTCTCTACAAATGTCTTCTCGATCTTGCCGGTGCGAAAGGGGCTGCCGTGATCATGGGAGCTACGGTTCCTATAGTGCTGACAAGTCGCGCCGACAGCGCTGAGACCAAACTGGCATCGATCGCTTTAGCCTCCCTTTTGGGGAGCAAGGCGCTTCGAGCCTGAATAGGAGGAGATTCGAATGGCGATGAAAGGTTCTGTCGAAATCGACAGGGAGCGCTGCAAGGGCTGCCAGCTCTGCACTCGCGCCTGTCCGACCAAGGTTCTCGGCATCGATCCCGAGCCGAACTCCTGGGGATATTTCCCCGCAAAGGTGATCGCGGCCGATAAATGTAATTCGTGCGGCAACTGCTTCGTCGTGTGTCCGGATGTTGCGATCACCGTCTATAGACTCTAAGGAGGAAGGGTATGGCTGAAGAAATCCGTCTTATGAAAGGCAACGAAGCGATAGGTGAAGCAGCGGTACGCGCCGGATGTCGGGCATATTTCGGTTATCCCATCACGCCGCAGAACGAGCTCACCGCGTACATGGCGAAGCACATGCTCGCCAAAGGCCGGATCTTCATTCAGGCCGAATCGGAAATCGCGGCGATCAATATGGTGTACGGTGCTTCTTCGACCGGTGCGCGCGCGATGACAAGCTCGTCGAGTCCTGGGGTCTCGCTCAAGCAGGAGGGTATCTCGTACCTTTGCGGCGCGGATTTGCCCGCGGTGATCGTCAACGTGGCACGTGCCGGCCCGGGCCTCGGCGGCATCTCTCCGGGCCAGGGTGATTATTTCCAGGCGACCCGCGGCGGCGGACACGGCGACTACTATACGATCGTCCTCGCACCGAAGGGGGTGCAGGAAGCTGCCGACCTCACCTATGAGGCGTTTTCGATCTCCGAAAAATGGCGCGTGCCCGTGCTTGTGCTTGCGGACGGGCTCATCGGCCAGATGATGGAAGGCGTTGTTTTTCCCGAGCCGATCGACCCCGCGACGCTGCCGCGCAAGGACTGGGCTGTCGGTCATGTCACCGAGATGCACAGGCCCTACAACCATGTGACGAGCCTCAACCTCGAGCCAGACGGGCTCGAGGCAGCCAACCGTATACGCTTCGAGCGTTATGGCCACATCAAAGAGGAGCTTGTGCGCTATGAGGAGATCGACGTTGACGATGCGGATATCGTCTTTGTGGCGTATGGCACCTCTGCCCGTGTCTGTCATGGTGCCTTGGAGATGGCCCGTGCCGCGGGCATGAAGGTTGGACTTTTCAGACCGATTACCCTGTGGCCCTTCCCCTCGGCCCGATTGGCCGGGCTCGCCGAGAGAGGCAAGCGTTTCCTGTGTGTAGAGATGAGCATGGGACAGATGGTGGAGGATGTACGGTTGGCCGTGAACGGGAAAGTGCCTGTGTACTTCTACGGCCGCTGCGGTGGGAATATCCCAAGTCAAGAAGAGGTCTTCGCCGAGGTGAAGCGCCTCATGGCTCTATAAGCGGAGGAAGATAGAGTATGGAACTCGCATATAAGCATCCCAAAAGCTTGAAATCGATACAGACGAAATATTGTCCCGGCTGCGGCCACGGGGTGATTCATAGAATCATCGCCGAAGTCATCGACGAGATGGGCCTGCAGAACAAGGCGATCATCACCAACCCCGTCGGCTGCTCGGTCTGGGCAGATCTCTACTTCGACTTCGATTCGGTCCAACCGGCACACGGCAGAACGCCTGCCGCATCGACGGGCATCAAGCGCATGCTCCCCGATCACCTCGTAATCTGTTACCAGGGGGATGGAGACCTCGCGGCAATCGGAACTGCGGAGATCATCCATGCGGCGAACAGGGGCGAAAAATTTACGACGATCTTCGTCAACAATGCAATCTACGGCATGACCGGCGGTCAGATGGCTCCGACGACCCTCGTTGGCCAGCACGCGACGACGGCTCCCGAGGGTCGTGATCCCATTCTGGCGGGGATGGGCTATCCCATTAGGGTCTGCGAGCTGCTCGCCACGCTCGAGGGCACGAAGTACCTCGCTCGCGGCGCCGTCAACAATGCGGTCAACACCCGCAAGACCAAGAATTATATCCGAAAGGCGTTCGAGGCACAGATGCGCGGCGAGGGTTTCACAATGGTAGAGATTCTCTCTCAGTGTCCCACGAACTGGCAGATGACTTCTCTGGAATCGGTCGAGTGGCTCGAAAAGAATATGATCGCCTTTTATCAGCTCGGTGAAATCAAGAACACCCTCAGCGCCCCGGCAACCGCGCAGGCGCACTAAAAGGAGCATCCCATGACCGAAAAGACATTTATGGCAGGCTTTGGCGGCCAGGGCATCATCTCGCTCGGCCAGCTCTGGGTGTACAGCGCGATGAAAGAAGGCCTCAAGGTGACATTTTTCCCCTTTTACGGCGCGGAAAAGCGCGGCGGCATCGCGCGCGCCTCCGTCATTGTCTCCAGCGACGAAATCAAGAGCCCTCTCGTGACGAGCGCGGACTCCGTCGTCGTCATGAACCAAGATTCAGTTGAGATCGCAGAGAAGGTATGCAAAAAGGGCGGTACGATTCTGGTGAACTCGAGTCTTGTCAAGACAGATCCTGCACGACCCGATGCTAGGATCGTCCACGTGCCCTGCAACGACATCGCGCTCAAGCTCGGGGATGTGCGTATCGCCAACATGGTGATGATGGGTGCCCTCAGCAAGGTGACGGGCGCCGTGAAGCTCGACACGCTCGAAAGTGTTCTGAAAAGCTTTTTCCCGTCGAGTAAACACGCGCTCATCACTCTCAATATCGCTGCGGTGGAAGAGGGCAAAAAAGCGGTTTTGGGCTGATGAGCTCAACGGGAGGCCTGTAGGACTTTTTCATAATGAGGCGACCCTTTCTCTGATGCCGGAATATTCGCAGGCTGAATATTCGCTGGCGGCTTCCTGAGAATGCTGTTCTTCCATATAATGCCTCATAGTATGAAGCATCGATCTTCAGCAACCATACACGATGCCCAGAAACGCAAGCCGAGAAATCCAGTATGGCGTGTCGTGCGTATTCTCCTGTTGTCGATACTCATTGCGCATGGGGTATACATAGGTGTCACGAGTACCCTCATAATCATCTATAAATTTGCAAATCCACCGACGACGCTTCTCATGATCTATCGTTCTCTCGTGAACCACTGGGACGTCCAAACGCCCATTCCCCTCAAGACTGCTCAGATTCCTTCCTACGTCCGCAGAATGCTCGTCTCGGTTGAGGATGGCAAGTTCTACGATCACCACGGCATCGATATGGAGGCTTTCAAGAGGGCGAGGGAGCTGAATCAGAAAATCGGCAGCCCCATGTATGGCGGCAGCACGATTACGATGCAGGTGGCGCGCACGCTTTTTCTCTTGCCGAACAAAAGCTATATCCGCAAATATCTCGAGGTCATTGCGGCGCTGGAAATGGAGCTCATCCTTTCGAAAAATCGTATCCTCGAACTGTATTTTAGCTACGCCGAGTGGGGGAAAGGCATCTTCGGCATCGAGAGGGCCTCGCGGATCTATTACGGGAAAGGAGTTGCAAGCCTTCAGGTCGATCAGGCAGCAAGGCTCATCGCGATTCTCTCCTCGCCAATAAAGTACGGGCCCGATACACTCTATCGCTCTCTGATACTGCGGGAGCGTTATGAATATCTTGTGCAGCGCTACGTGGCACCGATCGCCGCGACGGTGCTGCCCCCGGAAACCCCGCCTCCCGCCGGCCTGGAACCCTCCGCGGATATCACGACCGCCGAGGATGTCCCTTCTCCCGAGTTGGTTGGGGAAGGCGGAGAAAACTCGGCGGCCGAGACATCGACCGATTCTCAATTGGTTGAGGAAGGCGGAGAAAGCGCGGCGGCTGCCCCATCGGCCGATCCCGGGTTGGTTGGGGAAGGTGGAGAAAGCCCGGCGGCCGCCCCATCGACCGACCTGTCGACCGGTGGGGCGGCACCCGCAGCCGCAGAGGAAGCAGCATCCCAGGAGCCATCGTCTCAGGAAGCGCCACCGCAGGAGGAGACACCAGCCGACCTCCTGCCATGACGGCGTGACGCCTGCAGCCGCATCCCGCTTGTTATACTTTTGCCCGCACGGCTCGCACGATCAGGCGTTCGAGGGCATCGGCGAAGCGCTTCGTTTCGGACGCCGAGCGCCGCGAACCTTTTGGGCTGGGGGGTGCAAGACCTGCGGCGCGGAGTGTAGCCATTGCATCGCGGATGGAACGGCGCTCCCCGACGTTCTCCGCAGTAAAGATGTCCCCTTTGTCGTTTACGACGTACACCGAGCGCTGTACGAGGCGCTCTGCCATGGGGATGTCGCGCGTGACGACAATATCCAGCGAGGCAGCGTGTGTTTCGATATAGCGATCGGCTGCACCCTCGCTCGGCTCCACAAGCACGAGAAACTCGCGGGGAAGGTCGGCGGGCGCCCGCGCGGCGACGAACAGCACAGAGACTCTTGTGCCCTCATAGTTGCGCGGGGCCAGTGCGCGCCTTATCAGAAAAGGCCGAATATCCCTTGGAATAGAATCGGCATCGACCCAGATGGTGAGCATGCGGCTGCCCTGCGTTTTTTGTTCGTCCCCAAGCACATGCTCGGAATGTTTCTCCTCGCTCATAGTGCGTGAGCCCCCGTGGTGGCTCGCCAGAGACTTCCTGCGCCTTCGATGCTCAACTCGCTGCACGAGCCGCCGACAAAACAGGATGCACGCGCCGGGAGCACAAGCTCTCCGCCATCACACCCGGCTCGGATACGAAAACTGCCTTCGGTGCACAGAAGAATTTCGGGCCCAGTCGGCACATACGGTATGACTGCCCCTCCAGGACCTACGTCGAGGTGTTCGAGGCGGAATTCTTCAGCCGGCGTGGCGTAGATACTTCGGCTTCCCCAAGCATGCTGCTCGCGGTTCGGCCTTATCAGTGTGGGCTGGGCATCCGGATCGAGCATGTCGCAGAGCAGGTCGACGTCGACGTGTTTGATCGTAAGACCTGCCCGAATGACATTGTCGGAGCATGCCATGATTTCGAGAATACTTCCTTTGACATAGGCATGAATCACACCGGCGGGTATAAAGAGACCCTCGCTTGGATCGAGGTTCAGGATGTTGAGGATGAGGGGGCTGAACTGACCAGGATCGTGCGGGTACAGCGCCTGAAGCTCAAGGACCATCGCACCGGCTTCGCGCGCACGCTCGGAATTCGAGCGAAGGAGCGCCTCTGCTCGCGCCCGGAGCTCCGCTTCGAGAATCTTGTATGCATCTCCTTTTGTGGAAAATACATGTCGTACAAAATCCCGAAGCTCTTCCGGCTTCTGTCCATTAAAATCGAAGGCTCTGCAGAGCTTTGGGCCGAGGAGATCCGCAATCTCTGAGGGGTCTCGAAAACCCGCCATCGCGCTGAAGGGGGTGAGGGCCACGGCCAGCTCTGGTTTGTGGTTGGCGTCCTTAAAGGTGCGCTCGGGAGCCGACAGGGGAATGGCGGCCTGCTCCTCATGTGCGAAGCCTTCTTGGGCTTCTTTCTGTGTCGGATGGAGTTGCAGGGAGAGCGGCGAGCTTGCGGCGAGCACCTTAAAGAGAAATGGCAGATCGTGATACCGACTGGCAACGAGGGCTCCGAGCCAATGTTCGGGGGATCGGCGGATGAGCTCGTCGAGCGGAAAAGAGCCGTCGTCGAGTCGCAATTTCGAGGGGGCCAGGCCGTGACTACCCATCCACACCTCGGCGAGAGGATAGCCGGGCTTCGGCGTGGCCTCGATGAAGGGTAGAATCCCTTGGGTGTTGCCCCAGACGTACTGCTGGACTGGATTTTCAAGAGAGGCAATACACGGCAGATGTCGCTGGTCTCTGTTCATACACTCGTTCACCTTTCGTCGTCGAGAAATTCTGCCACACTAGCGCAGAGCTGATCCAGGGGCCCGGTTTCCAATCTGCACGTGGGCAGACTGGAAACAAAGAGGTTTCCGTATGTCTTCTTGGCGATTCGCACATCGAGCACCGCGACGACTCCCCTGTCGTTCGAGTGACGGATGAGCCTTCCAAACCCCTGTTTGAAGAGGATTACAGCCTCGGGGATGCTCATCTCGACAAAGGAGTTGCCGCCTCGCGCATCGATGGCTGCAGCCCGAGAGGACTGAATAGGGTCTGTGGGCACGCGGAAGGGGAGCTTTGTGATGATGACGAGAGAGAGCGTCTCCCCCGGTGCATCGACGCCTTCCCAGAAGGATTCCGTGGCGAAGAGCACGCTCGATATGTCGTGCACAAAGGTGTGCAAAAGCGAATAGCGGTCTTTCTGTCCTTGCCTGAGTGCAAGAATCCCCTCTCGTTCGAGGAGGGATGCCACTGCATCGTAGGTTTCGCGCAGGGCTTTGTGGCTGGTGAACAAGACCAGGGCTCTTCCCTTCGAGGCATGTAAAAGCCGCGCCACGGCCTCATTCAGGTAGGACTGGAACTGGGGTGCATCTGGCGGGGGAGCCTCGGTGTCGATGGCCAACATTGCGTGGCGCGCATAGGGGAAAGGCGAGGGATAGCTTTTTTCGACGATTCGGGTATTTTGAAGTAGGTTCGGACCTTCGGAATTCGTGTCGGAGAGATATGCCGCCTCGCTCCGCCTGTTCACTAGACCTACACGGCTTCGCCACCACTGGAACGAGCTGTTGATCGTTAAGGTCGCGCTGGTACAGATACAGGATCGCATCTTGCTGAATAAGCGCTCGGCGAGGATGGGCGCCACTTCCAGCGGCGTGGCCGTACAGATGGCTACCGCCTCTTTAGGGTTTTTGTGATCGAGCTGAAGCCAGAAGATAGTGTCCGGGTCTGCCTCGGGGCTTTTGAACCTCGGCACAAGGGCTGCAATCTCCTGGAGCGAGTGCATGGTGAGCCTGAGATCGATCACAGGCTCTTCTTCTTCCAGCTCCGGAGCTATCGTCTCGACAATTTCCCCAAGGCGAGTCACGAGCAGAGCGATATCACGCTCGAGATTCTGCAGCGCCGAAAGAAAGGCCGTGCGTGAAGGACCACCAAGATTTCGCACCAAGAGGCTCGCATCGTTCTCCGAAAACAATGCCACCGCCACCGCATTGAATGCATCACTTGCCGTCCCTGCTTTTTCGGCTTGGATTCGCGCCGCATCGACGAGGGTGGATGAGATGCCCGATAGGGTAGAGATGGCCGGAAGAATCCCCACCTGCTTTCTTTTTTTCCTTCGGAAGAGCCTCACCAAAAGCCTCTGGATCGAACGCTTGGAAAAAGTTTCGGAGAAGAGGCTTGTCGCACTGCCTTCCAGCGCGTGTGCCTCGTCGAGCACCAGGGCGTGGTAAGAGGGCAGGATGGTGTTTATTCCTCCCTCGCGGAGCCGCTTTGCTTCTAAGTCCGCGAGCAACACATGGTGGTTTACGATGATGATCTGCGCGCTCGCTGCCTCGAGCCTGACGCGGAGGACATGGCATTTGTCGTGGTACGCACAGTGTGTGGAGAGACAAAAGTCGCTCTCGGAACATACGCGGCTCCAGATCGGATCGTCGTCGGCAAGTGCGAGGTCGGCTTTGTCGCCACTTCCCCCATTGTTGTCCCATTCCAGAATCTGTCGTAGTTTGAGAGACGAATCCGAAAACAGCGCGTCTTCCTCGATCGCCTCATAGAGCCGGCGTTTGCAGAGATAGTTTGCTCGCCCTTTGACCACGGCGGCCTTCGCCGACTTTTTGAAGAGCGCGCTCACCGTGGGGAAATCCTTTTTGAAAATCTGCTGCTGAAGATTGATTGTTGCCGTAGAAATGACGACGCGCTCATTGTTGCCGATGGCCCAGGCAAGCGCCGGTATAAGGTACGCGAAGGATTTGCCGACTCCTGTGCCCGCTTCCGCGACGAGAATGCCGCCGTCGGAGATGATTTCGGAGACGTCGTGGGCCATGTCGACCTGCGAGGGGCGCGTCTCGAATCCAGGCATGACGCGCGCGAGCTTTCCGCCCGTGTCGAGGACTGCCGCGATTTCATCGGCGCCGAGCGGACGAAGCGTCTTGGAGCGGGCGGGTTCCGCGACTACCAGGACCTGCGAAACGTCATTGTCTACGATGTAGCTTCCGATACCCTCGGCCCCTGCTTCTGCCGCCACGGCGATATCCGCCTCGGAGGGGAGGAGAGACCCCGAAGGGTGATTATGAATGAGCACCTGCGCGCTCTCCCTATAACGAAAAGGAGCGGCTACGGTATGCTCTGTTCCACGGGCCACGATATCGATGCTCTGGACGATTCCGGAGGCATCGAGCGCACCTATCGCAAAGACTTCTCTCCCCTCCATCTCGAGAATGGCCTGGCGGAGCTTATCCCGTGCCTGCGGTGAAAGTCGTGTTGCAGCATCGACCACGGCGGTGTGCTTTTTGCTCATGGAGCCCAGTATAGCACAGCCGGCGGAGAAATGAGGTAGTTGCAGATATAGAGCGCAGGGTATATCCTATAATCTCTCATGAATCAGAAATCTGAACGACGGAACAATGGCCTTAGGTTTGGGCTAGTCCGGTATAGCCAGCCTCTGTGGCGCTCCTTGCCCGCAGTGGATAGCTACAGGCACTCTCGAAACGAAGAAAAAGACAGCTACGTCCGCGCTCTTGCGCAATTGGAACAGGAAGACGAAGAGATTCCTCTGCCGCCCGAGCGTGGTCCGATTGTGTTCCGCGACGGCGTATTCCAGATCGACATGAGCCGCGTGGAGGAGAAAGGCGATATCGACCTCGAACTCAAGAAGCTCATCGATTCGATATTGAAAGAGTGATATTGAAAGAGTGAGGGAACACAGTTGATGAAAAGCTATTCATGGAACGTGAATGGCCTCAGAGCCTGCGCCCAAAAGGGCCTTTTGGAGTGGATCGAGGCTTCGGACGTTGATTTTCTCTGTGTGCAGGAGACCAAGCTGCAGGAAGACCAGCTGACCGAGGAACTCCGCCATCCCCTTGCGCGGAACGGCACGCGGTATCAGAGCTTTTGGGCCTTTGCCGAACGGAAAGGGTATTCGGGAACAGGCCTCTATACTCTACACGAACCGGTCTCCGTGTCGGGGCTGGGTATTCCTGAATTCGATCTCGAGGGGCGGGCAGTGGTCGCCGATTATGGCGACTTTGTGCTTGTAAGCGCATATTTCCCGAACAGCCAGGAGGCTGGCGTTCGCCTCGATTACAAGCTGCGCTTCTGTGATGCCATATTGAACTTTTGTAATCGGCAGCGGGAAGCGGGCAAACACGTGATTGTCGCAGGCGATTACAATATCGCACATACGCCCATAGATCTCGCAAGGCCCGATCAGAACGAGGGGAATGCCGGCTACCTGCCCGAAGAGCGCGCGTGGATGGATACGTTTCTCTCGGCAGGCTACATCGACACCTTTCGCTGGTTCTGCAAGGAGCCGGGCCACTATTCGTGGTGGAGCTACCGGGCTCCTCGGGCAAGGGAGAAGAATATCGGATGGCGCATCGACTATCACTGCGTGGATTTGTCCTTTGCGCCGGCGCTCGTGGCGGCGGACATCCATGCCGAGGTCATGGGCTCGGATCACTGTCCGGTGTCGCTTTTTTTTGAGCCATGATAATAAAAAAGCCTGTGTGGGAGGTTCATGCATGCATGTCCGTTATAATGCACCAGTGACGCTTACGTTCACGCTGCTCGCAGCCATTGTGCTTGTGCTGAGCCAGACCATCGCGCCCGGCATCATTCTATCTCTCTTTTCGACCCCGGTACCTTTTCGGACGAATGTCTTTGTCGATTATGTGAGGCTTTTCACCCACGTGCTCGGGCACGCGAACATCCAGCACTTCATCAGCAACTTCACCATGATACTGCTATTGGGACCGATACTGGAGAGCGTCTACGGTTCGAGCTTTTTGCTCCTCAGTATCCTGATCACCGCCCTTGCCACGGGGCTCTCGAATGCGCTTCTGTTTCCGAATGTCGCGCTCCTGGGGGGATCGGGTGTGGTGTTCATGATGATCATGCTCGCTTCGATCACGAATTTTTCAAAGGGCGAGGTACCGCTCACCTTTATTTTGGTGATGATCGTGTATCTCGGCGGTCAGGTGTGGGACGCGCTCACGAGGCAGGACAATATCTCGCAGTTTTCACACATCATCGGCGGGCTTGTGGGCAGCGTCCTTGGTTTCTATCGAAAAAAATAAATGCGAGGTGCCATATGTATACACTGAAGGATGAGCTGACGCGGAAATTGAATGCAATCCGCGCGGACGGAACGTACAAGGAAGAACGGGTGATCGTCACGCCGCAGGGTGCGTCGATCCGTGTCTCGGACGGCAAAGAGGTCTTGAACTTCTGTGCGAACAATTATCTTGGTTTGGCGAACGATGCTCGCATCAGGACGGCAGCCGTGGAAGCGATGCAGAAGTATGGCTATGGCTTGTCGTCGGTTCGCTTTATCTGCGGTACGCAGGACCAGCACAAAGAGCTCGAGCGGAAAGTGGCGGATTTTTTGGGCATGGAAGATGCGATCCTGTTTTCTTCGTGCTTCGATGCGAACGGCGCCCTATTCGAACCCTTGCTCGACGAAGACTCCGCGATTATCACGGACAGTCTGAACCACGCGTCGATCATCGATGGTGTGAGGCTCTGTAAGGCAAAGCGTTGGATCTATAAACATGCCGACATGCGCGATGTCGAAGAGACCGACCCCGAGACGGGCAAATCTCTCAAGGGCCTTGAGCGCTGTCTCAAGGAGGCGCAAGGGAGCCGTGCGATCATGATCGCGACCGACGGCGTGTTTTCCATGGACGGAGATATTGCGAATTTGCCGGTGATCTGCGGCCTGGCGGAGAAGTACGGTGCACTCGTGATGGTGGACGACTCGCACGCGACTGGTTTTATGGGAGCACATGGCAGGGGCACGTGGGAGCATTGGGGGGTTGGGGGCAGGGTGGATATCATCACGACGACCTTCGGGAAAGCGCTCGGCGGCGCGTCGGGCGGCGTCATCGCCTCCCGGAAGGAGATCGTCGAGTATATGCGGCAGAAGGGGCGCCCCTACCTCTTCTCGAACACGCTCGCGCCGGCGATTGTCGGCGGGACACTGCAGGCGCTCCACATTCTTACCCAGTCGACGGACCTGCGCGACCGTCTCGAAGCAAACACGAAGCTTTTCCGACGCCTTATGACCGATGCGGGATTTGATATCCGCCCCGGAGAACACCCCATCTGCCCCGTGATGCTCTACGACGAAAAGCTAGCCCTTCGTATGGCGGACGAGCTGCTCGACGAAGGCATCTACGTCATCGGTTTTTCGTTCCCGGTGGTTCCTAAGGGCAAGGCGCGCATTCGCGTGCAGATCTCGGCGGCACACACGGAGGCACAGATCCGTGCAGCAGTGGATGCCTTTACGAAGGTGGGCAAAAGGCTCGGCGTGATATAGCCGCTCCTCTTTACCTTTGGGGCTTTTGTTGGTATTTTTTCTTTGATAACTACATATATGATATTGTCATGTTTTCTCTGAGAGGAGATTGCGATGCCTACATATGAATATGAATGCCGGGAATGCAGCTATACATTCGAGGCATTTCAGTCCATCAACGATGCTCCGATCAAGACCTGTCCTCTTTGTGGTGGTGAGGTGAGACGGCTCATCGGCGGAGGCAGTGGTGTAATATTTAAAGGCTCGGGCTTCTATATCACTGACTCAAAGCGAGGTCAGTCCGTGGCCACAGGGGCGAAGAGTTCTTCTCCGGCCACCGAAAGTTCTACGTCTTCTACGAATTCCAGCAAAGAGGCCGGCCACAGTGCCGCACCCACAGGAGCAGGGGAAAAAGCCGATTAATGTCGCACCTCATTTGAGTGTGTTTCTCAGCACATCGAGGGGCAATTCAAGCAGCTCGGGATTCGAGATCATCCGATAGAAGGCAGACGCAGCCTCGGCGAAGATGTAGCCGTCGGCGATACGTTCGTCGATCGTCAGCCTCAGCTCTAGGTATCGCTGACGTACCCTTGTCCCTCCATGCCAGAGCTCTTTGGAGAACATCTTGCCGATAACAAGGAATATGCTCGTGTTCCCCCATTCGTAGAGGTGGTGGTAGGGCGCATTGAGGCCAAGCGAGCCCAGATTGGCGACGTAGATACTCGAATAGAGGGGGTCCATCTTGATGAGACTCCAAGGCGCAAGGTTGAAGCGGTCCAGGAGTCGATACGACCCCATGAGTAGGGCCTTGCCGCCAGGGATTTTATGAAAGATGTCCGCAAATTGCTCTCCGTCCCCTTGTCCACGGGTTCGTGCGCTGAGAATGGCGGATCTGATTTTCGTGCTTACGGTCTCGAAGGAATCGTCGGGGTTGAGGAAGAGCCGGACATTCACTTCGGGGGCTTCGGGGTCGAAGCGCTGCTTCACGATAAACGAGAAAATAAGAAATTTGCGCTGGTACATCGCCCTCCTGTGAATGAAGCGGTTGAGCCAAGGATAGAGTGCCATGGTCTTCAAGGCTGCCGTAATGATGAGACTAAACAGCGTAAAACGGTCCTGGTCGTCTTTTGTCTCCTGCAGCATTTTCAACTTTTTGATATACGAGAGGCTGTTCTCTATGTTGATCTCTTTTTCGTAATACACGGCGGATTCGTTCCGCCCCCTCATCATATAGGGCATCAATGCGTTGAGAGCAAGCTGACCAGTGACACGTGTTCCATCACAACGATCTCGGAATAACATAACTTCTCTACTATATGGGAAAAAGCTGCCCGGGTAAATAAGCATCAACCGCAGTCCTTGTCCTGCTGTTTCTGCCGCCTCCTAGGGTATTCGAGGATACGCTGGCATAGACCTACGCTTCGGTGACGATGACGGCAACAAGGCGCAGAGGTGCATTGGTGTGATTTTCGATATTATGCATCGCGCCGCCTCCTGTGACGACGACGTCGCCGGGCTGTACCTCTACCATAGAACCGTTGTCGTTTACGATGCCGGTTCCTTCTATAATATAGAAATATTCTGTTTCTCCACTGTGAGTGTGGGTGCCTATTCCTGCACCGGGAGGAATGGTGATCTCGGAGAGAAGGCGCAAGTGCAGAGCAAGCGCGCTGCCGGGGAGCTGGGCCAGGCTCACATCGCCTTTTCCTCCTCTCATCTCGTGTCTGATTTCAAATACTCTTTCACTTGCTCTGATGATCATTCCGATACTCCTTTCCCGGCAGTCTCTATGAGGGCACGCGCGAGGAAATACATGGGATCTATGAAGGGAATATCGAAGTCCCTCTGGGATAGCACGAGGGGCACTTCCGTGCAACCCGCGACTATCGCCTCTGCTCCCTCTCCGATGAGCGCCTGCGCCGCCTGGACGAGGAGACGGTGAGGTTCTTCGCCGAGATTGCCCGCCTTGATGCCACGGGTGCCGTAGATCGCTTCCATGACCAGGGAGCGGTGATCCTCTTCGCTTGGCCAGAGTATGGTTCTGTCCGGCATGGCTTTTTCGAAGAGCCCTGCGCGCCGCGTGCCCAGGGTGGCAAGGATGCCCAGGCTTCGAATCGGCGGAGAGAAGGCGTCGAGGGCTCTGATGGTCTCCTCGAATGCAGAGAGGAAGGGCAGGGTGCAATTGCGGCGAAGGCCGGGCAGAAATGCATGCGCCGTTATGCATGGTATCCCTGCGATATCGGCACCTGCGGCGAGGAGCCTTCTGGCCGAGGTGAGCATTGCCGGAAGAGGGTCAGGACCACCTTGCAGAAGATGCTTGGTCCGGTCGGGGATCGAAGGGTCGGAGTCCACGATAATGTGGAGGTGATCCTGATCGGAGGCGGCGACGTCGAGTCTTACCAGCATGGAAAAAAAGGCTGCCGTCGCATCCGGACCCATCCCGCCGAGAACGCCGATAATTCCCTTTTTCATGGCGCTATTATGCATGCCTTCGGCGGATTCTGTAAAGATGGCAACATTTTGCTCTTGCGGGCCGGTAGAAATGGATACATAATTGCTATTGCTTCACGTGCACTCGTAAAGCAAGGAGGTTCTGCATGGCGGAAGAGAAGAAAAGAGGCGCCTTCGATTGGTATTTCAAGACCAATCTGCTGGTGCGGATACTGATCGGTCTTGTCTTGGGCGCGATTGTCGGCATCATCCTCGGATTTTTCCCCGACTCGGTCAAGCCTTTCGTCGACAACACAAAATTCTTCGGGGACCTGTTCATCAGGCTGCTCAAGATGATTGTGGTGCCGGTGATCCTGTTTTCGCTCATCGCCGGGGCTGCGAGCATCGCGCCTTCGAGGCTGGGAAGAGTTGGCGTAAAAATTTTGGTCTATTATCTTTTGACCAGCGCCTTCGCTGTTCTTATAGGTCTTGTTTTTGCCAATATTTTCCAGCCCGGCGCAGGATTCAATGTCGTGGGGGATGCAGCGGTGAAGGGCGCTCAGGCCGCACCGCCGACCATTGTGCAGATTCTGCTCAACATCGTGCCCACCAATCCTTTTGAATCCCTCATGAAGGGGGATGTGCTTCCGATTATCTTCTTCGCAGTGGTATTCGGCATCGCTCTTTCCTACATCAAGGATTCCAAGCAGCAGGTGCTCGCAAAATCCGGCGAGACACTGCTCAACGTCGTCAATGCGGCGGCCGAGACAATGTACAAAGTGGTCGGCGGCATTATGCAGTATGCGCCCATAGGCGTCTTTGTCCTCATCGCGCAGGTGTTTGCCCAGCAGGGCGCGAGGGCGCTCGGCCCTCTGTTCATGGTCACGCTGGCCGTGTATGTCGGGCTTATTGTTCACCTCGTGGTCGTCTATGGTGGGTTTCTCTCGGTCTATAAGCTGGGATTCGGCAAATTTCTGAAAGGGGCGAACGAGGCGATGATCACCGCCTTCGTGACGCGCTCGTCGAGCGGTACGCTGCCGGTCACCTTGCGCTGCAGTGAGGAAAATCTTGGGGTGCCCCGCACCATAGGATCCTTTACGCTGCCTTTGGGCGCGACCATCAACATGGACGGCACGGCGATTTATTTGGGCGTGTGCGCGATGTTCATCGGCTTCGCGACGGGTCAGCCACTCACACTGAACCAGCAAATGACGGTCATCATCACCGCGACGCTGGCGAGCATTGGGACTGCGGGGGTTCCCGGCGCCGGTGCGATCATGCTGATCATGGTGCTCGAATCGGTGGGGTTAAGGCTTGTTGAGGGCTCCTCGGTCGCCGCCGCATACGCGATGATCCTCGGCATCGACGCCCTCCTCGACATGGGGCGCACCAGCCTCAATGTGACGGGCGACATGGTCGGTTCCGCGATCGTGGCCAAGACCGAGAAAGAGCTCGATATGTCGAAGTGGAAATAGAGTAGCTCTGGGAAGCAACATCAGAGGAGTGTTGAACGTTTCAGTGGGGCGCCCTGCAAAGGGGCGCCCCTTTTTTAGGTGTGAATGATTTTTCTATTTCAAGATAGAATTGTCCCCGGCTTGAGCTGGGCAGCGTTGAGCGCGCCGAGGCGCGTGCCTTCCTTGACGGCTTCGTAGATGGAGCCGCCGCGCTCGAGTATGCGGGCGATCCCTGCTCCAAACGCGTCGCCCGAACCGATAGGGTTCTTGACCTGTACGGACTGGACGGGCTCTTCGCAGAGCATCCGGCCGTCCCAGTAGAGGGTCGGCCTGGCTCCGCGCGTCACCACGAGATAGGTGCCGTACTCCTCGAAAAACCGCCTGCTCGTCTCGGCCACCAGCGCGCGTGCAGGTTTTTCGTCGCGGACTTCTTCGTAGGAGATGCCAAGGGTCTGGGCGAGTTCCTCGAGGTTCGGCTTCGCGCACACAGGATGGAATTTCAGGCATTCGAGAAGGTCCTGTTTTTTTATGTCGAGGTAGAGGCTGGCGCCGGCATCGGCTGCAAGGCGGGCAAAACGAGCCATGGTGCCCGGCGCAATGCCGGTCGCGACTGTGCCCGAGAGGAGGACTGCGGTTTGGGCGTCGACGAGGGAAGCGAAGCGTTCGACGAGCGCGTCGCTGGTGCTTGGCGCGACCGGCAGGGATTCCTCCACAAGTTCGGTGGCGTGGCCTGTGGATTCTTCGATGAGTGTGGTGCAGAAGCGTATGAGGGCTCCGGATTCGACCCACTCGATTGCGATATTGTCCTCGGCGCACATCGCGAGAAACCATTCGCGGGTCGGGCCTCCGAGCTGCGTGAGGTGCACGGCCTTTTCGCCGAGCTGTGTCAGAATGCGGGTGGGGATAATTCCCTTTCCCGCCACATCGATGCGCCAGTTTCCGGTTCTGTTCACCTCGCCTGGCTCTATTGTCTTGAACACCAGAGTCTTCTGAATCACCGGGTTGAGGCAGACGCAGAGAAATCGTGGATTTTTATTGTGACGGGAGGGGCTGTATGCCGTACTTTCGGATAGTTCGGTTCGCGAAATGTCGTTATGTTGAAACATAAAGAGAACATAGCACAGAACGGCGCCGCAATGAAGAGCGGCCATCGACTTCAGGGCTATTGAGGCGAAGGGCACAGAATGTGCAGTGCCATAGCGTCGCACAATATTACATATTAATACAATACTAGTTGCATAAAAGCGTATATACTGCTATATTCTTTGTATGAAGATGCATTCCCGCCTCCGTCGACGATGAACCTCGTTCTGCCGGCGTAGGGCCTGTACGCCCCGCGCTCAAATAATATCTTATATATCTATTTATAGGAGAAAGAATTGTATGAAAAAGAAAATTGTGCTTGCATATTCCGGTGGCCTCGATACCACGGTGATCGTTCCCTGGCTCAAGGAGCATTACGATTGTGAGGTCATTGCCGTCTGCGGCGATGTGGGGCAGGAGGCCGATTTCGATGCGATCGGCAAGCGAGCCGTCGCATCCGGTGCTTCGAAGTTCATAAGGCTCGATCAGAAGGAAGAATTCGTCAAAGAGTACCTCTGGGCCCTCGTCAAGGCGGGCACGCCCTACGAAAAAAAGTATCTGCTGGGTACGAGTGCTGCCCGCCCCCTCCTCGCCAAAGGTCTCGCCGAGGTGGCCCTCGCCGAGGGCGCCGATGCGGTGGCACACGGCTGCACGGGCAAGGGCAACGATCAGGTTCGTTTTGAGCTCGGCGTGAAGGCCTTTGCACCCGAGATGGAAGTGATTGCGCCATGGCGGATTTGGGATATTCAGAGCCGCGACGAGGAGATAGCCTACCTCGAGGCGCGCGGTATCGCCGTACCCATGAAAAAATCCGATTCGTACAGCCGCGACGACAATCTTTGGCACATCAGCCACGAGGGGCTCGATCTCGAGGATCCTGCGAACGAGCCGCACTTCGAGGGAATGCTCAAGATGTGCGTTACGCCGGAGAAAGCCCCCAACATGCCGGAATACGTGAGTATCGGTTTTGAAAACGGCGTGCCCGTCTCGGTCAATGGGGAGAAACTCGACCCGGTTTCGATCGTCCGCACCCTCAACAAGATTGGTGGGGCAAACGGCATCGGGATCGCCGACATGGTGGAAAACCGCGTGGTGGGCATGAAGTCCAGAGGTGTCTACGAAACACCGGGGGGCACGATCATCATGGAGGCGCATGACAGGCTCGAACAGCTCTGCCTGGACAAAAAAACGCTTTCGTTCAAGATGACCGTGGCGCAGCGCTTTGCGGAGATTCTCTATGAGGGCGAATGGTTCAGCCCCCTGTGCAAGGCTCTATGCGCCTTCATCGACTCGAC
>DIXD01000086.1 GCA_002435985.1 Spirochaetaceae bacterium UBA6089 | reverse complement strand
AGACTGGCTCCTCTGCGCTGCCTCGATTGTATCGTAGAAAGACAAGGCGTATGCACTCGGTGTTACGTACCGATCTACTTATAGAGAGGCCCAAGCGTCGAACAAGCCCGATAATCCGCCCCCTCGGGGTCCATGCCGAACGCGTTCCAGTAGCTTGGCCTAAAGATCTGTTCAGCGGGCACATTGTGCATTGCCACAGGGATGCGGAGGATCGCAGCAAGGCTTATGAGGTCGGCGCCGATGTGCCCATACGAGATTGCCCCGTGGTTCGCGCCCCAGTGGGCCATCACGGAGTAGACATCTTTGAAAGGATCATTCCCTGTGAGGCGCGGCACAAACCACGTGGTCGGCCAGGTTGGGTCGGTGCGCAGATCAAGCGTATCGTGCACCTCCTTCGGCAATGTCGCGGTGAACCCTTCCGCGATCTGCATCATAGGACCGAGGCCCTTCACAAGGTTGATGCGGGTCATGGTGACCGGCATGCCGCCTTCGGTCAGGAAATCGGACGAATATCCGCCGCCGCGGAAGTAGCCGAGGCTCGCGTAGCGCCACTGCGTCGCCTCGAGCGAGGCCTTCGCTTCCTCAGGCTCGACCATCCACCAAGGTTTTATCGCAGGTTTACCGTTCAGTCGTTGGCATCCTGTGCCGTCGAGACAGGTCGCCCCCGAATTGATAAGGTGAATGAAGCCTTGCTCGGCAAGCCCCGACGGCTTCCATCCCGTGACGCGCTGGACCGCCTCAGGGCTCCAATAGGTGCGCACATCGGAGAATATCTGAGCGGTCCCCGTGAGGAGATGCCCAAAGAGCATGGAGACGCCGTTGAGAGAATCATTCTCCGTGGCGACGAGGTAGGGCTGCCGTATGCCGGTCCAGTCGAAGCTCGAGTTGAGGATCGTCTCGAGGAAATCCCCGTTAGGGAAGTGGTCGGTCCACTGCCGTTGCCCCTGGAAACCTGCAAGAATGGCGTTGTGGCCGAGCGATTCCTCGATGAGCCCTTTACGGCGCAGATCTGGGTTGCCGACCATCAGGTCTCGCACGATGATGGCCATCTTCGCGCTCATCTCCCAGACCTTATTCTTGCGGGTGCGGGAATGCTGCTGCTCTGGAGGATTGTTGTCGGGCCCCTCGACGCAATAGGCCTTGATCCACTCCATTGCGCGGCGGAATTCGGTCTCCGAGTATATCTTCTCGTCGATGCGGCGGATTATTTCGCTCATGTCGACATATTCGTTGCGCATGCCGAGGTATTCGCGGAAGAAGTCGGGATTGACGATCGATCCCGCGATGCCCATGGCCACCGACCCGACAGAGAGATAGCTCTTTCCCCGCATCCACGCAGCGGCCAGCCCGGCACGAGCGAAGCGGAGAATCTTTTCGGCGACGTCGGCAGGTATTCTGTCGATATCGCTGAGATCCTGCACATCGTGCCCGTAGATTCCGAAAGCGGGCAGCCCCATTTGAGAGTGGGCGGCGAGAACGGCTGCCAGATACACCGCTCCGGGACGGTCCGTGCCGTTGAAGCCCCAGACACCCTTCACGGTGAGGGGGTCCGTGTCCATTGTTTCGGTACCATAGCACCAGCAGGGCGTCACCGTAAGGGTGATGGCCACCCCTTCGCGGGCAAACTTTTCGGCGCAGGATGCGGCTTCCGCCACCCCACCTATGGTGGAATCGGCGATGACGCACTCGACTTTCTCTCCTGTCGGATGGCGGAGATTCTCGGAGATGAGCTTCGCCGCCGCCCTTGCCATGCCCATAGTGACATCCTCGAGTGACTCACGGACTCCTCCGCGCCTACCATCGATGACAGGACGAATGCCAATTTTCGGTGCGTTTCCCTTTAGCCTGTTTTTGGGCTGTTGCAGAGTAAAATCCTTTGCTTGTTCCATATTCTTCCTCCGATAGATTTACCTCGACACTCATCGTGCGAGGGTGTGCTGTATCAATCGCGTCTTGAACCGAAGTATCTGAGGTTCAGGCGGTCCTTTCCCTTCGATTCTGTCCATGATGAGGTTTGCGGCGGCCTTGCCCATCTCGGCGATGGGCTGCTGCACGGCGTACCTGCAGTATCGCAGAAGCGGAGAATAGGGCATCTCGTCGAAGGCCGCGAAAGTAATCCGCCCGGCCCTCTCTCCTCCCTCGGAGACAAGATAATTCGTTGCCCCAAGGTGTGCGAACAAATTGACGATAAACCATGTGTCCGGCGAATCCGGGTCTTTGACGATGTCCTCCATGGTGCGATAGCCAAACGGAAGTGTGGGGTGGCCAAAGCGCACGTAGCGCTCTTCGATGGCAAGCCTCGCTTCTTCCATCGCCCTGCAGTATCCGGCAAAGCGCTCTCCTGCGGTCGTTACCTCGGGCTTTCCTCCAAGGAAGCCGATACGACGATGCCCTTCCCTGATGAGGGCCCTCACGGCCTCGTAGGCCCCAGTTTCATTGTCGACGAGCACCTGGTCGGCCTCATACCCGCTGAGCGCGCGATCGACGAAGACAATAGGGATGTTCAGAGCGTAAATCTGTGGAAGGTACGCGTTCGAGCTGCCTATGGGGATAAGAACGATGCCGTCGACGAGGCGTTCCGCAAGGTGCCGCAGGCGCTTCGCCTCTTCTTCCTCCGAGTCTCTCGAAGTACTCACCACAATGGAGTACCCATGTAGGGTCAGCTCTCGGTTCATGCTCTCCGCAATGAACATGAAAAAATCGCCCGCAAGGTCGGGCGCAACAACACCGATCGTGTGGGTCCGGCTCGTCTTGAGACTGCGGGCCACAAAGTTGATTTTATAGCCGAGCGACTCCATCGCTTCCAGCACCACCTTCTTCGTCTCATCGCGCACGCGCGGATCGTGGTTGAGAACTCGTGACACGGTGGCCGTCGACACGTTCGCCCTCTGTGCGACATTCCGTATGGTAATGGTGCCGTGTGCCATTACGCGACCCCCACAATCACGAGCACTGCAATCAACGCCATAGAGATGATCGTAAACATGGTAAGCACGCTGCCGACGAACTGTGCGTTTCCCTTATGATACACCGGAATGACGAAGGGTGGCGGCAACACAAACAACATCATCGCCGCACGCATATGCCACTCTGAAAACCCTAGCGCCGGCACAATCAGATAGGCAAAGACAAGTCCAATACCCATCGCCACCACTGCGCGTGCGGCCACCACACGCACGAGGCTCCTGTCCATGACAAGACCCGCACTGAGGGAGGCTCCGATCACAAGGCAGACCAGCGGCGTCGTCAGACCACCTACAGTATCGAAGATCGCACGGGTCACGCCGCTTCGAACGGCCAGTAATTCTGAAAAACCAGGGGCTACGACAGAGAGCACCAAGCCGCCCACGATCGCCCAGAGCACCTTGGAGTTTGCGATATCGCGCCAGGGAAATTTCGGTTTTCTGTCGCTTTCTCCTCCGCTCGTGCCGACCCCGAGGCTCATCTGAACCATGAGGACCGTGAACACATAGACAACCTGTCCCATGTCGAGGGCGGCAAAGGCGGGAAGATGCTCGCTCCCGTGGTATCCTGCGTAGAGGGCATAGCCCAGCATGCCGGCCTCAAAGCCTTGGAAAAGAAGACGCGTCTCTGGCTTCGGCGTGTGGGCTACTCGCGTAAGCAGCGCCCCCACAAGCCCCATCGCTGCGCAGGCTGCGAAAACACCGGCCGCGAGCAGAATATTCCTGCCGTCGGGTTTCAGCTGCAAGAATGCACGAAACAAAAGGAGAGGCAAGGTCAGATTTGTGATAAGATTCTTGAGTCCTTCGACGGCACGCTCTCCAAGCCAGCCGCGCTTTGCGAGCACGTAGCCTGCAAGCATGAGAATCGCTATCGAAAGCAGAGAACCCGCTGCCTGTTCCATAGTCGATGAAGCCCCTATCCTCTCTTCATTATTCCCACACGGGCGGAACACCTTTTTTTAGGATGATGTTGCCATATTTGACCGTCTCGCCTGTCATGACGACTGCGAAGGCCTTCTTTGCTCTCTCGTAGAAAGCGAAGCGTTCCATACGAGCGATCGGCGGTGTATCCGGCCAGTATCGGTCGATAACCTGGCGATATCGACGCTCGACTTCAGGATCGATGACATCTCCACCCGATGGCTGCATCATGACGACCGGAGCCTCGACGTAGCTGTCAAGATTGATGAGTCGTAGGATACCATCGAGGAGGTCAGGGATGCGTATACCGTCGGCGCGCACTACACGCGGATTGAGCGCATCGCCGCAGAAAAACGCGTCGGCGAGGACAATCTCATCCCC
>DIXD01000020.1 GCA_002435985.1 Spirochaetaceae bacterium UBA6089 | reverse complement strand
TCTCAAGGGCATCGAGCCGGGTAAGTGCAGCCCGCCACGCGAGCGCCGCGCACTTGACGCGCACCGGTAGGCGTGCCACGCCCTTAAAGGCTACCGCATCGCCGAAGGCATCGAGTTTGTCGACATCGAGTTCGCCCCGAAGCACGGCCAAAAAAGTCTCGATGTACTGACGCGCCTCGTCGGGCGTCTTGCCGATAATATTCTCGGCGAGGATGTCCGCCGAGCTCATCGAGATCGAACAGCCCGAGCCGTCGAAGGCTACCTCCGCGATCCGTCCGTCGGAGCCCAGCGTTATGGAGACGCGCAGTCGGTCGCCGCACGATGGATTTTCGACATAGGGCAGGCTATCCAGAATCCGACGGTATTTTGGCCGCTTGTAGTGCTCGTGGATTATCTCTTCGTAGACGGCTGCAAATGGATCGCTCATAGAGCCTCCCCAGCCCTGGAGAGCACGCGGATGGCGGTATCCACGTCTTTGCAGGTGTTGTAGGTGCCGAAGCTCGCCCGCGCCGACGAAGTGATCCCGAAACGGCGCGCCAGGGGGTGTGCACAGTGGTGCCCCGCCCGCACCGCAATGTGAGAGCGGTCCAGATAGGCCGCCACGTCGTGTGCGTGCGCGCCTTCGAGCGTGAAGGCCACGATGCCGGCCCGCCGTTCGGCGCTGCCGAGTATCCGGATGCCCGGAATGCCCTTTATGCCTTCCATGAAGCGCTCTGCCAGCGCCGACTCGTATTCTCCCAGCGCATCCAGCCCGACGCCGGAAAGCCAGTCTGCTGCCGCTTCCATGCCGACAGCTTGCGATATGGCCGGCGTCCCTGCCTCGAATTTATACGGCAGCTCATTCGCCGAAAAACCTTCGAGCCGCACTTCGGAGATCATATCGCCGCCTCCCATGAAGGGGGGCATGGCGTCGAGCATGCGCTCCGTGCCGTAGAGAATGCCTATACCGAAGGGCCCATACATCTTGTGCCCGGAGAAGGCGACGAAATCCGCCCCCAGCGCCTTCACGTCGAGGGACATCGAGGGTGCAGCCTGCGCCGCATCGAGGAGCACGGGCACTCCCGCTGCATGTGCCGTCTCGACGATGCTATCGACCGGATTGATCGTGCCGAGCACATTCGAGATCATGGTCAGGGCCACAAGCCTGGTCTTCGAGCTGAAGAGCCGTTCGTATTCGGCCATGTCCAGTTCCCCCTCTTCGCTGACGGGGATGAACTTCAGCGCGACCCCGCGCCGCTGCGCGAGCTGCTGCCAGGGCACCATGTTTGCGTGGTGCTCCATGACCGAAAGGATGATTTCGTCGCCAGGCCCGAGCATCTCGCCGTAGGTGCGTGCCACGAGGTTGATGGATTCCGTAGTGCCGTGCGTAAAGATCGTTTCCTCAGGCCTGGCGCCGATAAAGCGCGCCATGCGTCTGCGCGCCTCTTCGTAGCGTGCGGTCGCTTCTTCGCCGATCGAGTGGATGGCGCGGTGCACATTTGCGCAGGATTTCAGATAAAAATCCCGCTCCGCATCGAGCACGGACAGAGGCTTCTGCGCCGTTGCCGCATTGTCGAGATAGATGAGTTCCGGCTGTTCGTCGAAGAGGGGAAATTCACCTTTGAGCGCACTCGCAACTGAGGAATTCTCTTCTATGGGTGCGTGCGCGACAAATTGGGGTCTCATCGGGGGCCCCCTTCCTCGCCGACACCGAGCGACAAGGCCGCGGCGCGCTCCATCTCCTCGGCGATTTCCTCGGGCAGGCGGTCGAACACCGAGCTCAGATGGCCCAGTACGAGCATGTTCTTCGCAGCCTCGCGGTCGAGGCCCCTGCTCATGAGATAGAACAGCGCATCCTCGCGGGGTCCACCGGTCGTAGCCCCATGGCTGCAGGCGACATCGTCGGTGTCGATCTTCAGCTGAGGCAGGCTCTCCGCGCGTGCACCGTCTTCCATGATCAGATTCTTGTCGGAGAGGTAGGCGTCGGTGCCGAAACCAGTGGGGGCGACATGGATCAATCCTCGGAAGATGAGATGTGCCGAGTCCTTGAGAGCGGATTTCAGGTTGGTACGGCTCCTGGTGCGCGGGCCTGTGTGATGAACTGAGATGATGTACTCCTGCTCGGTATTCCTGTGGGCTCCGTAGGCGCCCGCGAGGTCGAGCTCGCTCTCTGCACCGGCTAGGTCTATGTTCGCCGAGTAAATCCCATTGTTCTCGTCGAATCCGATCGTGGTCCACTCGAGTTTGGCGCCCTCCTGCAGTACTGCGCGGTCGAAGGCTTCGCGGAAGTAGGGCACGGAGAGTCCCGATACGACATAGAGATGTAGGTACGAATAGGCGGCAAGGCGGATATCGAGGGTGGTCGTGAGCAATTCCGGCCGAGGCACGACCGCCGCGCTCCCGAAACTCCCTGCGAATCGCACGAGGACCTTCGCCTCGGCCCCCTCTCCAAGCTCGATAATAGCGCGATTGTGCAGAGACTCGCGCGCCGAAGGCGACGACGAAGGCGACACCTCGATCTGCACAAGCTTGACTTCATCATTTCTGTCGCCGGCAGGGTAGGAGAGGTGGACCGTTTCGACGGCATTCGCGGCCGAAAACGCGGCCAAGGCGTCGTATTTCGGGAGGCCCTTCGGTCTTTCAATCGTATGTAGTTCGCTCATCCTACGGAACCCTCCATTTCGAGCTCTATGAGGCGGTTCAATTCGACCGCGTACTCCATGGGCAGCTC
>DIXD01000049.1 GCA_002435985.1 Spirochaetaceae bacterium UBA6089 | reverse complement strand
CTCCATCAGGCAACTCGAAGGCTGGCTTGCAAAGATCGAGGGAGAAACAGACCCTCTTGTCATCGCACGGATTCTACGCAAGGGCGGAGCCGCACGGAGCAAAGAGAAGCCGCGCTATCCTTGCCAATACCTGGAATATAGAGGCTGGACAATCCTCATAGGGAGGTCGGGTAAGGAAAACGACGAGGTGCTGCGGCATACTGTGCGCGGGTCCGATCTCTGGCTCCATGCAAGAGACTACGCCGGCGCCTATGTATTCATACGAGCACAGAAAAACAAGTCCATACCTCCCGAGGTGCTCCTTGCAGCGGCACGCCTTGCCCTCTATTATTCCAAGGCCAGAAAAAATCTTGGTGGAGACGTCCACACAGCATTCGTCAAGAATCTCCGAAGGGTTAAGGGTGGGCCTATCGGTCTGGTGGTTCCATATTTCGAGAAAAATTTATATATTACCTTTACGGAGGCTCAGATCCGTGAGCTTCTCGAAGAAGACCATACCGAGGAGGAGACGCTATGAGGCGCTTCATGATTCTTTTTATAACATTTCTATGTATCGTAAATATTTCTATAGTAACTGCCGCACCGAACGACCCTGTAACCGTCTCGGTGCTCAAGGGGCCTTCCGGTCTTAGCGGCGCATGGATGATGAGAGAGCTTTCTCGAACAAGTCCCGAAGAGTTCAGGTTCATCACCGTTTCGAGCGCTGATATGGTCGTGGCGAAGCTCCTCAACGGTGAAATCGATGCCGGCGTCTTGCCCATCAACGTGGCGGCCAAGCTCTATAATGCCGGCGTCCCCATCCAGGCACTGGCGGTTGTCGGCAATGGGATGGTGAAATTCCTGACCACCGACCCGGCGATAGATGATCTCTCGGATATCAGCGGCAAAACGATCTATATCGCGGGCCAGAAGGCAACGCCTGACTATCTGTTCCAGTATCTCTGCGCACAAAAGGGTTTGATTGCCGGGAAGGATTATGTGCCGGTCTATAATCTGGCCTATCCAGAGATTGCTGCGGGCCTTGCGAGCGGGAAGATTGCATACGCTGTACTGCCGGAGCCTTTCGCCACCCAGGCGCTTCAGAAGAACAGCACGATACGGACTCCGGTCGACCTCACCAAAGAGTGGCGGGCGGTGACGGGCCACAATGACTATCCAATGTCCCTTTTTGCTGCCAGAAAGGCTCTTATCGAATCGGCTCCGGACAAAATCGGCATCCTCGTCGATTCGTACCGAGCATCCATTCAAAAAGCCATCCAAGATCCTGCGGGCACAGGGAAACTTGCAGAGAGCCTAGACCTTGGAGTATCGGCCCAGGTGGCGACAGTGGCAATTCCTATTTCCAACTTTGTCTTCATTGAGGCAAGCCGCGCCGTTCCGAATATCGAGGCATTGTTGTCGGTGTTTTTGCAGTTCGATCCGGCCAGCATCGGCGGCGTCATTCCTCCTCCTGCGTTCTATGCCCAGATACAATAACGGCATAAAGCCACCTTCGCTCTTGTGGCGGCTTATTGGGGTTATTGCCTTCGTCGCAATGTGGCAGTTGACGGCCAGCCTCGTCAAGAGCAGTCTGATACTCCCGAGCCCCTGGGAAGCCGGCGCTGCTCTTTTGCATTTGCTGCGTAGAGCCGTGTTTTGGACCTCTGTAGGGGGTACCATACTGCGCGTCTTGGAAGCATTCGTCATTAGCCTCTGTCTTGGGCTTGCAAGTGGTTCGCTGAGTGGTTTTTATCCTGAGGTGAAGGCCTTCATGAGTCCTTTCATTACCGGCATACGGGCCACTCCTGTTCTAGCCCTCATTCTGCTCGCGATGTTTTGGTTTCCCTCGACACAGGTGCCGGTGTTCAGCGCTGTTCTTATGGCCTTTCCCGTCATCTATACATCGGCCGAGACGGGTGTTCACGCCGCAGACCAAAAGCTCGTCCAGATGTCGGAGCTCTTCCATGTGCCCACGTCAACGATTTTCTGGCGACTCCGCTTGCCCTCCGCGCTTCCCTACTTGTTTTCCGGAGCAAAGAATGCGCTTGGCCTGTCGTGGAAGGTTGTCGTCGCCGGCGAAGTCCTGGCTCAGCCACGGATGGCCCTCGGCACCGGCATGCAGGATGCCAGACTCACTCTCGAAACGCCGACCGTCTTTGCCTGGGCAATTACGACGATACTGCTCTGTGGTCTCACTGAATATTTTTTCGGACTTTTGACGACAAAGTTCAGTTCCCAATTCCAGCAGCCACAAGAAACACCTTATGAGCGAGGCGAGCAATGAGCGCTGCCGTAAAAAATCTTCAAAAAAGTTTTGGTTCGCTGCATGTGCTCAACGATATAAGCTTCGACTTGGAGGACTCCTCCATCGTCGCGATTCTTGGCCCGAGCGGCTGTGGGAAGACCACTCTTCTGAATATCTTGTCAGGGATCATGCCCGCAGACGCAGGTTCGCTTGCCGGTTTCGAAGGCAAACGTTTTTCGTACTGCTTTCAGGAACCGAGACTTCTTGGCTGGCTCAGTGCCGAAGACAACCTGCGCTTTGCGCTGTCCTCTCTGCTGCAATCCAACACGAATGCCATCACGATAGAGCGGCGCATCGAGCGCTTCCTGCGCGAATCCGGCCTTTTTGAATTTAAGGAATACAAACCAAACCAGCTCTCGGGAGGAATGCAAAAACGTCTCGCCTTGGCAAGGGCGTTCGCCTTTCCTTCCGATATTCTGTTGCTCGATGAGGCTTTCTCCTCAGTGGACCTCAGACAGAAAATCGACCTCATGCGTGCCTTCCTTCGCCTGTGGACAGATGAAAAACCGACGGTGATCATTGTCTCGCACGATATCCACGACGCGCTTTTTCTTGCAGATCAAGTCGTAGTCTTAAGTCAGCGCCCCGCCCGCGTCGAAGGAAGGCTGTACATCGATCTTCCGCACGAAACACGCACCTTTGCCTCTGCGGAGCTCTCGAAGTACGAGATAACACTGTACCGGCTCTTGGGCTTCGATAATCTCGACAGTTCCTTTTAGTGCAAAAAAACCGAAAATGACCGGCGCGTGTAGGTGCTTCACAACAGACGGGCGCAGGCTTCGACGAGTGTTCGGGCGTCAAAGGGTTTATGCAAGAGAGGAACACCTGCGGGGATATCGAGCTCATGGGATTCGTAGCCCGTCATAAAGAGGCAGGCGGCAATGCGGCCGTCCCGCTGCACCCTCTTCCAAAGCTCTGTGCCATACATGCTCGGCAAAACGACGTCGGTAATCATCAGATCGAATTCCATGCGTTCGGCGAGCAAGAAGGCCTCGCCCGCGTTGGTACATGCTTCCACGCTCGCGCCCACGCGTTCCAGTACCCGCGTGCACGACTCCAGAACCGATGCATCATCGTCGACGATAAGGACGCGCTTATGCTCCAATTTGTTCGACCATGCGGCGCCCACAAGCGTCGGCATCGATATCTTCTGTTCCTCAGCATCGAGCTGCGATGCAGACTTCTGCTGACGTGGGAGCCAGATACTGAACACAGTGCCACGGCCCGGTTCGCTGTTGACCGTAATGTGCCCTCCGTTCAGCTCCGTGAGGGATTTTACGATCGAAAGACCGAGCCCCGTCCCTTTATCGGCTTCCTTTGTAGTAAAGAAGGGGTTAAAAATCTTTGTGATATCCTTGGCATCTATACCGATACCGTTATCCTTCACTTCTATGAGGGCGTACTGGCGATGCGGAGGTGCGGCATCTTCCTGGATGTCGAGCCGAATACAGATGCGAGGATTCTCGGTCTTCTCTATAGCATCCTTTGCATTGAGCACAAGATTGAGCACGATCTGTCCGATATGATTCGCATCGACGCGGGCGAACACAGGCTCTTCCGGCACCCTAAGCGACAATGAAATCCGTTCCGGGAGAAGCTTTTTCAACATTTTGTAGACATCATTCAGGATTTCTCTTAGATCGATCATGGTCGGTGTATATGACTTGGGACGAGAAAGCCCCAGCAACTGCTTCGTCAACATGGATGTCTTCTGTACGACTCTCTCGATGCCATGGGCATCTTCCAGCACAGCACTGTCCGGGGGCAGGTCCATCTTCATCATCTCGACAAATCCGAGTATCGATGTCAAAAAATTGTTGAGGTCGTGCGCGACCCCGCTCGACAACCTGCCGATGGCCTCCAATTTCTGAGACTGAAAGAGCTCTTCTCTCAAACGCTTGGACTCTGTAATATCGATAAACTCACAGAGAATATCGGCCCTGCCCGGCTCTTCCTGAAAAAAAGAAAAACTGCAGACAAGATCTCTTTGGCCTCGTCCCAAATCCCGGGTGCGAATCTCCTCCTGAAAAACATGCGTATGCTGGAGATTCGCGAGGATCTTCGCCCACGTTCCCTCCTCTAAAAACATGCTCCGGATGTTCGTTATCTTCTCGGATACAAGAAAGCTCGATTCGAATGCTCTGTTCAGCTCCAGTATGGTCCCTTCGGAGTCGACGACGCAGCGGGCGGAAAGGCTGTATGCAAACAAATTTCTATATCTCTGCTCGCTATCCCGTAATCTTTTTTCCATCGAAGCACGGTAGAGGGCAGCCTCGACATTGGCGATGAGTTCCCTTGCCGAGAAAGGTTTTACAAGGATTCCGAGAGGCTCGGCCTCGCGCAGTTTCGCCAGAGAGCTCGACAACGTGTGGTCGCTTATGACAAGGCAATATATGCCGGCATCGCGATGAATTCTTATCGTCGCATCGATGACCGATTGCTGTTCATCGCCTATGTCCACAATAAGAAGCTCATGATGCGAGTTTCTTTGCTCATGGAGAACTTCGTCGAGCGCAGAAATTACCTCGACATCGGCGAGTTTTTCTCGTTCGATGCTCCTTGCGATATCGAGCGCAATAATGGGATCCGGCTCCCAAACTGCAATTCTCGGCATAAATGTTGGCCTCTTACTTTTTAGATGATTGTAGCACTTTCAGTAGGGAACTCCAACCTGATCGTACGCTCCAAGTAACCGCTCTGTCGAGGCTTTGTGGAGAATTCGAGAAGAAAGCTCTTGGCATTTCGGTTCAGTAGGAATTTATGTATCTGTATGGCATCGCCAGCTACTAGGCCGATTTCGTCGGCAGCCTCTGCGGGGCAGACCCACTGCACCGTATAAGGGCCCTCGACTTTCCTCGAACTGCCGAGTTGGGTCAATCTTGCGCCCAACACACCTTCCAGAATGATGTTTTTCGAGATACTGTCCCATGCGGGGATCAGGGAAGCACCGTTTTCCGACCCAAGGCGCCGTAGCCTTCTGATGGGCTGAAAATCGCGCTCAGCCTCAATATAGCAAAGCGCATCTTTCGGAATTGATGCAAGCTGAAACTGAATCGACGCAATATCCTTTGAGAGCCTGCCATTGATCTCCGTAAGGACATCGCCCGCACGGAAAGCAGCCAGAGAAGCATCGAGATCGGCGAGCACCAGAGGATTCTGTCCACTCCCCTTGCCCAGCATAAGGCCTAGCCGAGGATGCATGGCTGCTTTCCCTTCAAATAAAGTAGGAAGCGACGCGACGAGCCATTGTGCGGGCAGAGCGAAATTTATGTTCTGGAAAGATGGCAGCCCCGCAAAGACCATGCCGACTAAAACGCCGTTGGCCGAAAAGAGCGGACTTCCGGAATTCCCTTGATTGACGGGCACATCGATCTGGGCAGCCTCTCCGTACGATATGATTTTTCTGCTCAATGAGCTCACAACGCCTGCGGTGACACTGTTTTCGAGTCCCACGGGAGATCCCACGGCAAAAACCCTGTCCCCAGCCTGAAATTTCGTCGTCGTCGGCAAGAAGATAGTCCCCGGCGCCACCTCTTCGGATTGGATGAGCGCAAGGTCCATCTCCTCATCCCAACCGATCACCTTGGCAGGCACCTTTATCTGAGGATTGCCCGAGGGGCGGATGCTTATACGAGAATAACCTTGATAGCTGGGATCTACTTCGCTCTCGATCACATGATAATTCGTGAGGTAGAACCCCTTCGATATCTGAAATGCTGTTCCAAGCACCCGGTCGGGCACACTGTAGCCCGACTGTAGTTTGAAGCCGCGATCGACATACACCGTGACGACGCTGGAGACGGCGCGGGCGAGCCACTCGTCGGTAGGCGCGGTTAAATGATCCAAAACGCCGCTGCCTTTATTGTCGGCCATCGCCGTAAACCACGCTGCAGCATCGAAATCCCCATTCTCTTCTGCCCGTTGAGCCCAGCGCCTGTAATAGTTCGACGGTTCTTGGATGTCGATGAGGGACATCATGCTCTCCGGCAAAGCCTTTCGGCTAGAGGACGACAGCAGCTCCGGTGCTACCGCAAGAGCAGCCGAAAGAAAGGCCTTGCCCGCGACATAGCCGTACTTCTGAAATCTCGCTTCTCCATCCATGAATATAAGCTGTAGTCTTGTTTCCGGCGCGCCGATCGAGGAGAGATCCTTCGGAAGCAAGCCGTTGAGCTGTTCATATCCCGAAGCATAACGACAGAGAGAAGAAGCCGAAAAAGAGAGGCGGTTTGCTGCAACAATATCGTGGTCACGCAACGCTTTCGTAAACAATGTAACGATATTGTCCGACGAAGTCTCGAAGAGTGTCAGTGCCTGCTCTCCGATCACACTCCGTTCCAGAGGCTCACCTTTCTCTCTCTGTTTTTCGAAGATGTCCGAGAGAATCGCGATGCTCTGCTCAGGGTCTGTCTTAGCAAGCTCTTCAATGTGGCCGGCAACCGCCTCCGAAGGAGGAGCAACGGAGGAACTTTCTTTGGGCGGCGATACGCAGCCTCCCAACACCACGAAGATGCCCAAAAGAATATACAAGAGCATCGCTGAATGTTTTTTTCTCACCCTCCCTCCAGCACAGTCTTCCCTTCAGGTAAACCGAGGAGTGCCCTCACTTCCTTATCCTCGAGAGTCTCTACCTGCATCAATCTGTCTGCGAGCATGAGCAAGCGATCCTTCTCGTGCTTTAAAATAACCATCGCCTTTTCCAGCGCAGAGTTGAGAATAGTCTGAACAGCGGCGTCTATCTTCTGTGCCGTCTGCTCTGAGTAGTCCTTGTGCTGTGCGATTTCGCGGCCGAGGAATATAGGCTCCTCTTCTTCTCCTAGGGAGATGGGGCCGATTTCCTCCGCCATTCCCCACTCGCGGACCATTTTGCGCGCAATCTCTGTTGCCTGCTTGATATCCTGGGCTGTTCCGGTCGTAGTATGGCCATAGACGATTTTTTCGGCAGCAAATCCGCCGTAAGAAATCACAATGCGGTCGTAGAGCCATCCGTACGTACGTGAATACGTATCCTTGTCCGGAAGGGAGAGTGCAAGCCCGAGCGCTCTCCCTCTCGGCACGATCGTCACTTTGTGCAGAGAATCCGAATTCGGCAGGAAATAATGCAATAGCGCGTGTCCGGATTCATGGATGGCAGTAGCGCGCTTCTCCTCATCCGCGATGACGAGGCTCTTACGGGCCACACCCATCAGTATCTTGTCGCGCGCGTCTTCGAAGTCGTCCATCTCGACAATCTCTTTATTCTTTCGGATGGCGAAAAGGGCCGCCTCGTTGACCATATTTGCCAGGTCGGCACCGGAAGTGCCGGGTGTGGCGCGTGCGAGCTTCTCGATGTCGACGTTGTCGGAGACAGGAATTTTGCTCATATGAATCTTAAGAATTTCTTCGCGCTCGTGAACGTCGGGCATGGCGACAACGACTTGGCGGTCGAAACGGCCTGGCCTCAGAAGCGCGGGGTCGAGGACATCGGGGCGGTTGGTCGCCGCAAGCACGATGACCCCGTCCTTTGTATCGAATCCATCCATCTCCACAAGCATCTGGTTCAGGGTCTGCTCCCTCTCGTCGTGGCCGCCTCCGAGCCCGGATCCGCGCGTCCGCCCCACTGCATCGAGCTCATCGATGAAGATGATACATGGAGCGTGCTTGCGCCCCTGTTCGAAGAGGTCTCGGACCCTGCTCGCACCGACGCCTACGAACATCTCGACGAAATCCGAGCCCGACATATGGAAGAAGGGGACATTCGCCTCTCCGGCCGTCGCTTTTGCGATGAGCGTCTTTCCGGTGCCGGGCATGCCCACGAGGAGTACGCCCTTTGGGATCTTTGCACCCATTTTGAGGAATTTTTTGGGGTTTTTCAGATAGTCGACCACTTCCATAAGTTCATACTTGGCTTCTTTCTGACCGGCGACATCGTTGAAGGTAATCTTCTTGTCCGTATCGTTATAGAGTTTTGCACGGCTCTTTCCAAAGCTGAAGGCCTTGTTGTTGTTGCCTTGCATCTGTCGCATCATAATCCAGATAAGGGCGAATCCGAAAATCCATGGTGTGAGCTGGAACAGTATTTGCAAGGGGCTTGCGCTCCCGACTGAACCGGTTATGCTTACGCCCTTTTCCTGAAGTTTGGACATGAGCTCCGAATCGAAATAGGGTATCCTTGTGGTGAATGGCATCTCCGCCCCATTTTTCCCCCTCAGGGAGCCCTCGATGTCGCGCTGATCGATGATGCGTACGGATTTTACCTCACCCAGTTCGAGATACGACAAAAACGATGAATATGGGATCTCGGCTGAATTTCCGCCTTGTTCAAACAAAAGATAGACACTGAATAATACTATCAGCGAAAAAAATACTGCGAGCGCCGCCTTGTTCCCTCCCGGCGCCGGAGGCAGCTCTCGCCGATTGTCATTCTTGTTATCATTCTGATCAGACATTGATGGTATAATCTCCTTTCAATAAAAGAAAAATATATACTATTTCACCGTCTTCGCACAGCGAGGGCTTCCGGTACAAAACACCAGGGGCCTGGCCCTCCGTACCTGTAGGCAGGAACACTGCTGCGATCCCATATCTGTCTTCGATCACGGGCACCGTGTGCCTCACATTGACCGGAACTTTGGCTTCCTTTAGAAGAGCATCGATTTTTTTTACGCCCTCTTTCGTATGTAGCCTATCCCCTTCCTTCCTGTTCCGAACAATAAAGGGAAAAGCGAGAGACAGCTCAATACCGTCGTGTTCTGAAATCACATCGCCGCCTTGTCCGCGGCGAGCAGCAATGAACCGGAAATCGCCACATGCGTATTCTCCGGGAGCTTGCACCTTAAGAAAATACTGGTCTTCCTTATAGGAATCAAGCAAAAACGATGCGTTCCGGGCTCGTGGAGCAGAAGAGAACTGCGTCTTTCCCTTACACCACAATAGGCCTTCAGAGAGATCGAATTCGTACTTTGCTGCCTCAGCCCTGAGAGCCCCTGAAATAATCGCCGAATCAAGGCTCTGAAGCGCGTAGTAGCCAAAATGATGCCCAATACCAAGGCCGCGTAGAAACAATTGCAATATCTTCCGACGAACGGCCACGGGCTCTTCTTTAAAAATATCGAGGTCGAGTGCCGGTTCGCCCTGGCATACTCCCTGCATTGCCGACAAGCGTTGCTCTGCAACACTGCGCAGAGCAGCCTCTGCATCGCCTATCTGTGAGGCATATCCCAGGATTGCGTGTTTCCATGAAGAAAACTGCTCGTCTAAGTAAGGGATGAGCATGTGGCGCACCTTATTGCGGAGAAATATCGTCTTGTCGTTCGTGGAATCCTCCGACCAACGAAGACCTTGTTTTTCAGCATAATCGCGCAAGGTTCGCCGCTGAACTTGCAGGAGTGGACGCAGCACACGAATCTTGGAACCACGATCGAGAGCAGTCGATGTCGAAATGCCTGCAAGAGAACTCAGACTCCCTCCCCGCATAAGCCGCATGAGAATTGTTTCGACCTGATCGTCAGCATGGTGGGCCGTGACGATGGTGGAAATGCCCCATCGGCGCGCGGTGCGAATGAGTGCATAATACCGAAAACGGCGGGCGGCGGCCTCAATACCGCATTTCTTCTGTTTTGCATATTTTGAAATCTCCCCTTCTCTGACATGTACCAGAGTGAGGCGGACTTTTTTTATCCGACACGTGTCCTTTATGAGCGACATCTCTCTTTCGAGCTCTTCCTTAGGCCTGAGGTTATGGCACACATATACGGCTCTTAATCTTTCGTTGCCCAGAATGTTCACGAGCACGTCAAGCAACACCGTCGAGTCGAGCCCCCCGGAAAAGGCGAGGATTACGTGCTGTTCCCGATCGACACCAAGGCTGAAGAGCACCTCTTTGACGACAGTTTCCAAACTTTTCATACGATAGACCTCAGGGCTCTAGTGCCTCACCAAAAATAAAGAATCCAGCTCTCCAGCCCATGGACGGCTAAAAAACCGGATTCTTATACAATGATGAACAAAGACGAAAATTATTTTTGTGCAGCCTCACTTGTCCCTTCTGCTTTTGTTTCTTCAGAAGACGTCCCACCTTCCGCTGCAGCGACTCCAGCCTCAGCCGGTTTCTCGACTACCTCCGCGCGCGCAAACTTGATGATCGCGATAACGGTCTCGAGGCCGGTGAGCAGTTTTACCCCATTGGGTATCGAGATATCCCGAAGATGCAGCGCATGATTCGCCTCGAGTCCCGAAATGTCGACTTCAAGCTTTTCGGGGAGCGCATCCGGCTCGCATTCCACTTCGATCTCATGAATGGCGTGTTCAAGAATGCCCCCTTCACGGACGCCCTTCGCGATACCGACAAGATGAAGAGGAACTTTTACGTGCAGCTTCTGGCCGCGCTCAATAATGTTGAAATCGATATGCACAATTTTACTGGACAGGGTTTCTCTCTGAATTTCTTTCATCAGCGCCGGGTATTTTTTCCCATCGAGATTTAAGTCGATGATCATGCTCTCAGTAATATGCTTGGCGACGTCGATAAAATCCTGGCCTTCGAGAAAAACCGACATCGGCGCTGTCTCTTTTCCATACAACTGAGCAGGTATTTTGCCGCTTCTTCGGGCCTTGTTGAGTCCCCCCTTTGTCAACTTCTCCCTTGGGGAAACCTTCAGCTCAATATGTTCCATTTCTCCTTCTCCTTCAGTTATTACGCTCACTGGGACGGCAGGATTCGAACCTGCGCATGCCGGAACCAAAATCCGGAGGCTTACCGCTTGCCTACGTCCCACTACAGCTTGAATATATTGCAATATACGCGGAAATTTAAAAAATGTGAAGGTCAGTCAAACTCAGGTACAGAAGTATCGCTGGGCTTGTCTGAATTGAAAGCAGCAAGGATTTTTTCCTGCAACTTAGATCTAAATTCCGGACAAATCGGATGAGCGATATCTTTGTATTCTCCTGTCTTTGTCCGTCTACTGGGCATTGCGATGAACATGCCGGTCTTCCCTTCGATGATCTTGACATTATGCACAACAAAGCACTCGTCGAAGGTTACAGTAACGTACGCTTTGAGCTTACCTTCAGAGCTTACTTTCCGGATACGGATGTCAGTGACTTCCATAGCAAGGGCGCTCCTTGTCTGGCCGTGTATCTTCGTTGCAACTTTGACTATAACTTACCTTTATGCTTCGCGCAAGCGGTTGTACAACAAATATATTCACGGGGAGAGAAAGATAGCCGGCATCCATCTTCGCTATGTTGTCTCTGCATTGCTCACTAGCTTCCTTTGCTTTGTCCAGCGAATCAAATACTCCAAAGAAACAGGAACCTGAGCCGGTGAGGCTGACATATTCGGCGCCATTATCTCTCAAGATCGAGTACCACTTGCGATATTCGGGGTGTCGCTTCTCGAGCACCGGTTGAAAGTCGTTCATGAACGGCCACTGGGCAATGGGCAATCTGTATCGGCGCACCAATTCATCGTCCGACAAATGGGAAAGGTATGGCGCAACCTGTGTTTCAGAGCAGTACCGGTGCAATCCCCTAGCGTTATTTCGCAGAGAATCCAGCGCCTCGTATGCCTCGAGCGTCGAAGAGGTCCATGGAGGTTGGACGATGAGCAGTCCAAAGTCGGTCCTCGGCACAATCGGAACCACCCGCTCTCCCCTCCCCCTCACGATCGCCGCACCTCCGAACAGGAAAAAAGGCACATCGCTTGCAATCTGTTCTCCGAGCCGTGCGAGCTCCGGCAGGGAAAGCCGCGCTCCATAGAGCTCATTGAGGCCCAACAATGTCGCCGCTGCGTCGGCCCCCGCCCCACCCAGCCCAGCCCCGGATGGTATGCCTTTTTTCACATGAATCGAAACGCCCTTCTTCTCCACAATCCCGCCGCAGGCTTCATCGAAGACCTTGGCCGCGTGATATATGCTGGATTTGTTGGGAGGACAGCCAATTTCACCTTCAACTGCGATTATGCTACGCTCGTCTATAGAGATACGAAGGATGTCTGCAAGACTCACATTCTGAAAAATACTCTCGATGTCATGATAGCCCGTAGACCTGCGCCAAAACACTTCAAGACCGATATTTATTTTGGCAAACACAGTGATCTCGATCTCTTTCATTTTTTCTACTGTACATTGAAAATATCTTTTGGTCAAAAGACTCCTTAAAAAAATTATCGATTTTTCCTTGACAGATTACCATTCAACCTATAGATTTTGCCATGCCTTGGTATTGACGCAGTGGTCAATTCTCGTAATATTACACTTGCTTCAGTACAAGCAGACATATGAAAGGAGGAGCGCATCATGAGCCACAAAACCACAATGACCGCCGATCCGCGAGAAGAATTCGAATTGATCATCCTCACCAACGGTGATTCTGCCGATACCATATATTCGCTTCGACCTACCGTTCGGTTCGATGGGGCTTACGATGACGAGTTCGATTTCGAAAATGACGATGATTTCGAAGATGATGAAGACCTAGAAGACGATGAGGATTTCGAAGAGGACGAAGATCTCGATGAGGATGAGGATATCGAAGAGGACTTCGACGATGAGGACGAAGATCTCGACGACGAAGATTTTGAAGACGACGACTTCGATTACGATGACGACACAGACGAGTGATCGCCCGGTCGAATAGAAAAGCTGGGGCTCGGTAACCGATAGCCGAGCCCCTATCTCTCTATATATGCCTGCCTATAAGGCGATTATAAAACGAGGAGCGTTGAACCAGAGCGATTCCAAATCGTAAAACTGTCTGGCCTCCTCGCTCATGATGTGGATGACGACAGTGCCTGCATCCATCAAAAGCCATTTCTGATCATCGCTTACTTCGGGTTTATTGAGAAGAGAAATATCTTGGGCCTTTAGAAATTCATCGATATGTTTCTGAAGTCCCCGCATATGCGTTGAACTGGTGCTTGTTGCCAGGACAAAGTAATCGGCCCATCCCGCAACCTCATGGATATCCATCACTAGAACATTGAGCGCGTTGTGCTGTGCCAATATCTCTGCACTTTGATATGCAAACGCTTTACTGTCCAACACAGTACCTCCCATTAAAATCTTTTCCAAGAATCACCGTAATGTTGGCCTTCCGCAGTCCGGGAAGAGCCGCCGCATCGCCGAAATTTTTGCAGTTTATGACATTTGCAACCTGCTGAAACGCCGCCTTATCCCCATCGTTGTCATACATCACTGTCTTTTCATAATCGAATGAAGGAGCATTGCCAACCGAAACCACCTGATACCCGTAGCTCTCGAAGAGGGTTGCTGCATTGTTTGCAAGCCCTTTTTCTCCCGAACCATTCAAAAGCTCTATGGTGACGGCAGTCTCCTGCACGGTCCCCGCATCCTCGGCGCCAAGCGCCTTGGCCGTCTGACTCACCACATCGCGAGCGAGCTCTCCATCATAATAGGGAAACAGTACTTTCTTGCCCTCGAATATCCTGAAAGATCCGGAAATAAACTGTGTGAGGATTATGTCGACGTCGATCTGCGCCAAATATTTGAACAGCTCTTCTCTGGTCTGAAGGCTGAAATTGCTGTGGGGCTCCTTTGCGATCAAGCGGATATTACCACTCTTGTCGATCTTGTCCGATTCATGCGCAAGTTGAGCGAGCAGGCTCACGAGCATCTTCTGTTTTCGGTTTATCTCCTCTGAATATGTATCTGCAGCGAGCGCATAGCTCAGATATTGATTTACTTTGTCGCCGTCAAGCACGACAGACCCACCCGGAAGAGAGATGTCCTTCATGCTGTCACTGTTCATCACAGGGTCGGGAATGAATAACTGTAGTCCTCCTAGGAGGTCCACCGTTCTAGAGAGTCTGCGTTCATCGTATAAGAGCCAACCGTTGATGGGAAATTTAAGATAATCGCTTATCTCTTTGACGAATTTATCAGGATTCTGCGAGTCATAGACGCTGTCTATGCTGCTCATCTTATCTGCACTCTTCAATATTATCCCCATGGAGCCGGGAATATCCATAATAGCAGCCTTGCGCCGAGAGGGGTACCATATCAAAAGCTGGTTCGAAACAGGTTTCCCTTGTTGTTCAAAAATAAAGAGTATGCCCATCGGCTGGTCTTTTTTAATGATCGCCTGGACAGTACTTCGCTGCACGAGCCGGACCACGAAGAATGCACCGATGATCACGACAATGAGTATTATCAACAAGGGCAACGCGCCCCGCTTGAGCAGACTCGATTTTAGATCGTTCATTCTTTCAATATCCTACTATAGAGATGGGCGGTAAAGGGCGAAAGAGGTTTTCCAGATGAAGAGAACCATTGCACCACACATCCAAGGGTATAAACAAAGAGAGACTCCAAATCAAGCGTGTGCAGTTTTTCATCCGCATCCTGAGGGCGATGCCGAAGAGGCTCAAGTTTATCGGAGATATACACAATTTTCGCTATGTCGGACATCATTTCATCCGCAATGCTGTGCAGAGCCACTGCTTCCAAAATATCCTGCTCTTTCACATTGAACTCATGGCAGAGCATGCAGGCCGACGCAGGACCATGGAGCATTTTTTTCTTATATTCGATGTCTGAAAAGAGGACCTGCAGCGACTGCCGCCCATGCAAAAACGCGATGCACGAGCCATAGATGTCGACGAGATGCTCCTGCGCTTCAAAGCTCAACTCCCGGCACATGTCGTGCGCGAGGCCGGCAAGATAGCTTGCATGTCTATCCACGCCAAATCTGGTAGAAAGCATAACAGCCGTCTCTGCCGTCGATTTGCAATGGGCGTACCTTTTGGGCGACAGGATCGCAGCCAACCTTGTTGTAACACGAAGCGTCGTTTCATCGATGTCTATATAATCCATAGCTCTCAATAATGGCGCGCACGGGCGAGACGACGAGAGAACGCCATGCGCCGTTATGGGCGATTCTCTCTCTGACGAGCGAGGAAGAAATAGGAACGATAATGTTGCGGACATAGCGATGTGGATACGGTAAATCCAACTCATCGGCATAAAGCCGGTGTGCGACGAGGATGTCGGCCAAATCCAAAATCTTCTCAGAGCTCTTCCACTCTGTTAAAAAATCGAGGGCTAGATCGTCTCCGATAACCAACCCCGGCTTGCCGTCGCAGCTATACTTGCGAGAGATTTCGGCCAAGGTATCAACTGTATAGGATATGCCGCGCCGCTCGAGCTCACATGGCTCCACGATGATCTGTGGCCAGGATTCGACACTTGCGCGGAGCATGGAGAGACGCATTTCGGGCCCTGGGTCGTCCTGGGGAATTTTGTGCGGTGGCAGATTTGCGGGGATCAGCAGCACGGTGTCGTACTTCTGGCTGGCAAGAATCTCTTCGGCTAGAATCAGGTGTCCGATGTGTGGAGGGTTGAACGATCCTCCTAGTATTGCGATTCTCATTCGCCCAATCCTTCATCGTCCAAAACAATCTCGTCGAACAAGCGTTCCGGAACACCTTCCTTGTTTTCTTCAGTCTTCTCATGTTCGACTATTTTTTCGAAAAATACCAGTTTTAAGACATCGAGGCCGAAACCAGAATAAACAGAGATGCCGTACACATGCTCATCCGGAAAGGCTGCCTTGAACTGCTCAAAATGCTCCTGAGCCTCCGGTAAATCCATCTTCGTCCCCAGAAGAATGCGCGGTTTTCTTGCCAATTCCAAGGAATAAAGCTCGAGTTCCCTCAACAGGATGGGGAAGACGCCGCGCCAGTTCTCGTCGGACAAATCCACGAGAAAGGCTAGACAAGCAGTCCTGGCAATATGCTTTAAAAAGCGAAGCCCCAGCCCTGCGCCCTCGTGTGCTCCCTCGATGATGCCGGGAATGTCGGCGAGGATAATATCGCGTTCATTCACCGTCAGTACGCCGAGGTTGGGTATTTTGGTGGTAAATGGGTAGGGAGCGATTTTAGGCCTTGCATTGGTAAAATAGTCGAGAAGACTCGACTTGCCCGCATTCGGAAAACCGACAAGTCCAATATCGGCTATAAGGCTGAGCTCGATCTTAAGCCGCCGTTCCTGACCAGGCTGTCCCGGCTGAGCGAAGCGTGGTGCCTGATTCACGGAAGTCTTGAAATGGGTGTTACCCCATCCACCCTTGCCCCCCTTGAGGAACACCCATCTCTCTCCATCCATGCCTCGGCGTGCACTGAAATCCTTCAATATCTCACCAGTCTCGGCATCGCTGACAATGGTGCCGGGAGGAACTTCGATGACGACATCCTCTCCGTCGCGTCCATGCATGTTTTTCCCCATGCCGGGCTGTCCGTTCTGAGCCTTGAAGACCTGACGGTAACGCAAATTGGCGAGTGTGCGGAGATTTCTTTTTACCATAAACACGACATCGCCACCGCGACCCCCGTCGCCCCCCGCAGGGCCCCCAAGGGGTATAAATTTCTCTCGCCTAAAGGCGACACACCCATCGCCACCCTTGCCGCTCGCCACGATGATGATCGCTTCATCGGAGAACTTGATCACAATACACTCCCCGGTCGATGATCAACATAATAAAAAACCGCCCCCTCTACTACAGGAGCGGTTCCTATACTCAGCCAGAATGCCCTGCTCATGCCTGAGCAACCGGCTCCACATCGACAAATTTCTTGCCTTTGTACTCGCGGAACCGCACAGTCCCATCGACGAGAGCAAAGAGCGTATCATCCTTGGCAATGCCGACATTCTTGCCTGCATTGATCCGAGAACCGCGCTGCCGCACGATTATCGTCCCTGCATTGATCCGCTCGCTCCCGTAGGCCTTGACACCGAGATGCTGAGGATTCGAATCGCGACCATTGACACCCTTATGTGGCATATCATTCCTCCAGTTCGTTGGGAAAAGCGCTCAGGCGCCTACGATTTCGTTCACCGTGAGTACGGTATAGGGCTGACGATGGCCCTGCGTCTTGCGATACCCTTTCTTCGGCATATATTTGAAGACAACAACTTTATCGTCTTTGATTTCTTTGTTGACCGTAGCTTTTACGGCCGCCCCTGCCACATATGGCGCTCCCACCTCGGTCTTCTCTCCACCAAGAAGCACTACTTTTTCGAAAACGAGCGACTCGCCGGGGGTTGCACTACAACGATCGACAATAAGATCCTTGCCTTGTTCTGCTCGGTATTGCTTTCCATTAATTTCAACGATTGCGTACATATTCATTATCCTCACGTAATGTTCATGCTAGGCTAGGATTTATATACTCTATCGCCGTCGTGTGTCAACAGGTGCCCCGGCGCGCCACAAAGACCGCATTGCGACTTCCGAACTTTTTTGCACCTCACATTGCTTCAAGAAAGGGTACGCAGAGCAATTCGCTCGCCCGCCGCAGCGTCGATTGTACTGCCCTTACCAGGGCGACTCGGCTTGCCGATACATTTGGATCCTCGTTGTTGAGGACAGGGTTGTCCCTATACCACGCAGAGAACTCGCTTGCAACCCTGTGTGCATAGCCGGCAAGAATCGATGGGTCCTTGTGCCTCGCCGATTGCTCTACCGTAGAGGGCAATTCCATGAGTAGCCGCACTAGTGGCCAATCGGCGTCTGATACAAGAAGCCCAGGGTTCGCCTCCCCTTGGTCGGCATTGCCCTCTCCCTGCTCGTATTTGCGCAGAATGGAGCTCGCACGGGCCCCCATATACTGGATATAGGGCCCTGTATCGCCGGTAAAGGAGAGCGATTGTTCCGGCATATAGAGCATGTCTTTCGTCGGCGAAATCTGAAGAAGGTAGTAATGGAGGGCGCCCAGTGCGATTTTCTCGGCTACAGACCGGACGTCGCTGACCGCTTCTGCCCTGCCCTTTTCGATAATCTCCTGAGCCGCCAGCTCCACCAATTCGTCGATGAGATCATCGGCATCGACCACCGTCCCCTCGCGAGTCTTCATCCTGCCTGAGGGCAGATTCACAAGACCGTAGGAGAGATGGTAGAGGTTCGACGCCCATGCGTAACCAAGCCTTCGAAGCACCTCAAAAAGAACCTTGAAGTGATACTGTTGCTCCGAGGCCACGACATAGATGAGCTCGTCGAAGGGCCAGGTCTTGTGGCGCATGATCGCCGTACCTATGTCCTGGGTAATGTAGATGCTTGTGCCGTCTTTTCTGAGGAGAACCTTCTTTCCAAGTCCTAAATCTTCAAGATCTATCCAGATCGCACCGTCTTCTCCCCGGTAGAAAATACCGCGAGCAAGCCCATCGAGTACCTCTTCTTTGCCCAGCTTATAGGTATCATGCTCGAATTGGAACTCGTCGAAGCCGACCTGTTGTCGCCTGTAGGTCGCCGTGATTCCAGAAATGGCCCAGTCGTTCATTTTTCCCCAGAGAGCAATGACCTCAGGGTCGCCAGCTTCCCACTTTTGCAGCAACTCTTGGGCCTTTTGCTCGGCCTCGGGATCCTCTTGCTTCAATGTATTGAAGAGCACATAGTATTTACCGACAAAGTGATCGCTTTTCAGCCCCTCATCTTCGGGGGATCTGTGCTCCCCATAGGCGAGATAGGCCAGCATCGACTTACAGATATGAATACCACGATCGTTTATCAAGTTGACTTTTTTTACTTCGGCGCCTGCGGCTGCGATGATTCTCGAGAGAGACTCGCCTAGCACGTTGTTTCGTAAATGGCCCAAATGAAGGGGTTTGTTGGTATTTGGGCAAGAGAATTCCACCATGACTTTGCGCCCCTTGAAAGCAGGTATCGAGCCCCACGAAGTCTCTTGAGAATGCGCAAGGAGATATTCCACTACATGCGCTCTATCGAAATAGACGTTGAGGTATGGGCCGACAGCCTTGATGTTCCCCGGCCAATCGCGCGCGACGGCATCTTGCACATCTCGGCCTTCATATGAAGTCCCACGTTCCAAATTCGCCACAGCCAATGCGATGTGCGCCGGCGCCATGTGGAAGGCCTTCGCATACGGGAACATAGGAAAGCCGATGTCCCCAAGCTCTGGCTTGGGAGGCGTTTCCGCAATAATGTCGTCAGGAGAAAATCGAAGCGAATCGAGCCCTTTTTCCTTCGCGAGCGCAGTCAAATGCGCGGCGACGACCGATTTCCATTGATCTACGTAGTGTTCCATCAAGCGTAGGATTGTATCGGTTTTAGCCTATGCGTTGCAATAAGATGAATTTGTTTCTAGAGGTCTGGCCCCGAAGCAAGCGAAGCGCCGAAGGTGCGATGCCCAGAAATTCGGCGACCAGTTCCAGCACGGCCTCGTTTGCCTTGCCCTTTTCGGGGGCTGTAGAAACCTTGACGAGAAGCCTGCCGTTGCGAAACCCTGCCACGACGTTCTGTGAGGCATGCGGCAGCACGGTCACGGCGAGGACGGTACCTTCTTTTTCCTGCCGAAGCGCAGGCCCAAGGTACCTGAGCTTGGCATCGAGGTCATCCCGCACGATCGCTGTTCCCCTCTCTACCCAACATTGCGAGGAACTGCGCTTCATCGATGATGTTGATAGAGAGTTCATGTGCCTTGCGGTTTTTCTCCGATCCAGAATTAGGATCGTTGGTGACAAGATAGTCGAGGTCCTTTGTCACGCTCGATTTCACAAAACCCCCGGCGTCTCTGACGAGTTTCTCTGCTTCAGCGCGTTTCATTGTGGCAAGTTCACCTGTAAAACAAAAGCTTTTGCCTGCGACAGCGCTTTTCCCTTCCGGTGCGGCAATCACCGGTGGCCGAATATGCACGAAACCCCTGTCCACAAGCTTGCGCATATCAGCCTCCACCAGACGAAGACCTTGATACAGCGCCTTGGCGGTGATCTCCGCGAAACCATCGATCTGCGCAAAATCGGACCAAGAAGCGTGGAGCAGCGTATCCAGACTATCATAGCCTGCGGCGACCAACTTCTCCGCCATGAGCAGGCCAATTCCCTCAATGTCGAAACCCGCGATAAACTGCGCAAGGCTCACCTCACTGTGTGCCTTGATATTGCGAATTACCTTCTGCGCGCTCTTCTCGCCCATTCTCTCGAAAGAGAGGAGATCCTCCACCGTAAGCGAGTAGAGGTCGGGTATACGAACGACTTTGCCGGCATCGAACAATCTTCGCAGGAGCGCGGAGCCGATATCTTTGATGTCGATGACGGAAAGCCACTTCTCCAGCCGATGGTACGCCTTGCCGGGACAGGCGGCATTCGGACAGTAGAGTCGCGTATCTTCGTCCACGAGCGGTATTCCGCACAGCGAACAGTGTGTCGGAATAGGAATCGGCGTGGCATCCGGTGGATTCTCCACGAGCGACTCTATCTTAGGGATGATTTCCCCTCGTTTGGTAATCACCACCTTGGACCCGATGCGCAGGTCCATGGAACGGATCATTCCCGGATTGGCGAGATTTGCCCTCTGCACGGTCGTGCCCGCAAGGCGCACCGGCTCGACCAGCCCAATCGGCGTCACGGAGGTTCCGGACTCGCTCCATTCCACATCAACAAGGGTTGTCACCGCCTCTTCCGGACTGAACTTAAAGGCTATCTGAAGTTCGGGTCTGAGTTTGCTTGCATCTTCGAGGTCGATTCTGTTTCCCTTGACTACAAGGCCATCGATGTCGTACGGAAGGCTTGCCCGCACCTCCATCATTTTCGCCCGATAGGCCACAACCTCCTGGGGACTCTTACACTCTATCGTCGGCACGACAAGAAAACCCATCCGCTGCAGCCAGGCAATCTTTTCCAGCTCTGTCGAAAAAGGAGGACCTGAAGGCAAAGAACCCAGCGCATCATAACAGATGATATCGAGGTCCTCGGCCCCTTTGCCGTCCTTACGCTTCATGAGCCCATTGGCTGCATTTCGACAATTCGCCTTGTCCGCGTATTTCTCCGCATGAATGGCCCTCGACATAAGCACTTCGCCGCGCACAGCTCCCGAAAACGGCTCTGGAAGCTCCTTTGGAACTCCCTTCATACGCATAACATTCGGAGTAATGTCGTCGCCGATCTCTCCATCCCCCCTCGTGACTCCTCGAACAAAACGCCCCTCGTCATACTGCAACTCTATGCTGGCCCCATCGAGCTTATATTGGACGAGATAGAGTCCGAAATTCATCTTCGCAGCCCATGCGAGGAACGAGCCCGGATCAGTGGCCTTGGAAAGGCTTCCCATGGTCATTCGATGCCTATATTTAGGCCAGCGCTCTGAGCGATCCGCACCGATAGAGGCCAACAGGGCATTCCCAGGATCGATCGAAGCCAGTTCATCCCAGAGCGCATCGAACTCCTCATCCGAGATTTCCGGCTCTCCGTTGTAATAGCGCTCTTGGTGATGCCGAATAAGGGCTTCCAATTCTCTGACGCGCGAGGCAACTGCATCATCTTTTTCGCGTACTGTATCCGCCATACCCTAATACTATCGGTTTACACGTCGCATTGTCAAAGTATCCCTTGGGCCGGCGCACAACGAATGCAGTTTCTCGGTTGGCGCTTTAAAATTCCTACTGACTGATGATGGGGAATATGCTATGCTTCGAACATGCACTATTTTGCGATTCAAATTGCGACTCGCAAGGAACAAGAATGGCTTCAACGAATTCAGGGCAAGGTAAAGGGTATTCGATTTCACAATATAATGAAAAAAATGTACATCAGAAGAAAAGGTAAGACAAAACTCGAAGAAGTGCCTCTCTTTTCAGGATATATCTTTTTCGAATATCACGATGAACAACTGCCGACAGAGATCATTCACGAGATACGACATTCGCAATTCTTCATCCGATTTTTGCCGAACAATGAATCTCCACGTCCTTTGAATTCTCACGACAGCGAAATTATTCGCCATTTCATTCAGTTCGGCAGCCTCATCCCCACATCTCTGGTAAAATTCGAAGAGGATCAAAAGATCAAGGTGATAGAAGGCCCGCTCCAGGGTATCGAGGGCTTTATCATCAGGGTGAACCGCCGGAAACACCGCGCAAAAGTCAGGTTGACCATTGCAGAATCCGTCATGATCCTCGATCTGGCATTCGAGGTCATGGAGCCTGAAACCATCGGTGCAGGCACACGGGGGCATTATGAAAGAAAATGAATTGCTCCCGTTTGAGCAGCTCTCCGTGCCTGGCATGCTCTATGCATGCATGGTCCGCGCGGTTCTAGGGACAGGACGGATTCTTGCGATCAAAACTCCACCTCTGCCAACAGGCTATAGTCTGGTCACCGCAGACCAGCTCCCTTTCAAAAATGAAATCTGTATAGAAGATATTCCAATTCCTCTTTTTGCATCGAAGTCAGTTTCGTACAGAGGGGAGTCTGTAGGCCTCATCATAGGGCCGGATCCACTGGTGGTCGAAGAACTGGCCTCAACATCGGTGGTCGAATGTGAAGAATCCACATCTATTGTCGACTGGCACACCTTTTCATCTTCCGACGTCGCCGCAAGGATTGATTTTTCTCGTGGACAGAAACCCCCAGATGGACAAACCGACAGCACGACCCCAAAGACTCTGGAATTCAGTTCTTATCTGAACATCGAGCCGCATGAGCTGACATTTCACAGTGGTATCGGGGCGATCGCCGAATGGGATTACGACAAGCTGAAACTGGCATGCCCTACCCTCTGGCCTGAGCATACACGCACCTGCATTGCCGGGATGTTGGGAACATCGGTGGAGGACATCGAAATCGCCATGCTCCAGATGCACGACAGTTCCGAGTTATATGCCTGGTATCCATCTCTGCTCGCGGCAAGGGCTGCCGTTGCGGCATGGGTCTTTAAAAAACCTGTAAAGCTCATTGTCTCCATCAAACGGGAAAGAAAATACCTCCCTCGTATTCATGGGATATCCCTTCACGTACGATCGACCTGGTCGAAGGACACGCATAGGCTCCTCCATGTAGACTGCCGTTTCGCGATCCCTGTTGGGGCATATCCTATATTTGCCAAGCTTCTTCTGAAAAAAACGGTGAGTTTTGCGGCAAACAGCATTCCTGACACCTCTCTTTCCATAGTTGGACTCGCGGTAAGGGTCAATACAGTACCCATGGGAGCACTCGAAAGTATAACGACGGCGGCTATCTACGGTATGATCGAAGCTCACATCGCTCGGGCAGCGCGAGCCATGAATTACAGCCCCTTGGAACTAAGTCAGTCGACGTTTTCTAAAAAAGAAAGCGCTGGAATAAAAATCGCACGGCCACTGCTACAGCGAACGGACTTCTATCGCAAATATGCGGCATACGAGCAGATATACAAACGAAATCCGGGTGAAAAAGAGGCGATGCTCCGTGCGATCTCCTTTTCCATAGCACACCAGAATTCTCAAGTCCTCCTGCCCTCTGCGGCGAATAAGGCTCAAATCCAACTGATGCTCGACAGAAACCTCAGAGCCGTGCTCGAATCTGACGCAGCCTACTCCTCGGAGCGCCTGAAGACAGCTCTCAAGTTCCGGATTTCCCAGAATCTCCAAATACCGGCAGGACACATTGCACTTGAGAATAGCCGACAGTCTCATCCAGAAGCAATTCCTTTAATCTCTTCGTCGGGTATGGCGATACTGAGCGATCTCGTACGCCGGGCAAGCAGCCGCATCCAGCGCATGCGATTTAGAGAAGGGCTGCCGCTTACCGTTCGCATGTATTCTCTGCTGAAGCATGAGGAGCCACTGGAAAAAATCTCAAAAAGCCTTCTGCGCCCCTCGATTGGCGCTGCGATTCTTGAAGTCGAATACGACACTAGAACAGCAATTATGCAGCATGTGCAGCTGGAAATTTTGGTGTATGCGGGGAAAATCCTTTCGCATGCCCATGCGACATCGGCGATTCACGCTGCAGGTCTCGCAGCGCTTCGTGCCTGCCTCATTGGTGCGTATCCTGGATATGAGTCATTCAACGACGTATATACCTCAATACTCTCCCAGACCGTCATCCACGTGGAGTTGATCGATGATGAAAAAGCCTCGATCTCCCGGCCTCTTGGGGATCTTGCCTACGCCCTTGTGCTCTCTTGCTTTTTGGAAGTCCTTCAACAGTTGCGCGATTCCGACAGATCGCTACTCCCCTTTAGACCAGCTTCGTCGATGTTGGCAGGGGTAAATCGGCGATGAATATAGAATTCGATCTAAACGGCAGAGTGCAAAAGGTCGTTATCACAAGCGTAGAGCGGGCTATCGATGTGCTTACTCGGCAATGCGGCATAAAAAGCCTTTCAGGCACATGCCTTGAAGGGCTGTGCGGAACCTGCCTCATTCTTCTCGAGGGCAAACCCGTCTACAGCTGTCTTATGCCTGCATTTATGCTGCGCGACCATAGAGTCGAAACGACGGAATACTTCACGAAAATGCGAGAGTACAGCCTTTTGAATTCCGAATTGACGAAGGAAGGAAGTGCGCTGTGTTCTTCATGCCATAACGGAATCATGCTCATGGGAATGATGCTCATCCGCAGCGTACCGGCACCGACAAGGGGAGAAATCCTCAGCAGCCTGTCGAATGTGCATTGCGACAGCATCGACCCTGACGATTTTGCAGATGCGGTACTGAAGATAATCCAGCACCTAGGGATTGCGAGAAAAATGCCATGAACATCAGCGAAATTCACTACCCCCGTAGCTTGCAGGAACTCATGCTCCTTCTCGAACGAGAGATGAATGTCCAAATAGTGGCTGGCGGAACTACCTTCGGCTATATTCAGACCACTCGATATCTCTCATTTGAGCCATCGATCATGTATATTGGACAGATTCCGGAGCTCAGATCGATCCACAAGACAGAGCGCATGATCTCCTTCGGAGCAGCTTGCACCTTAAGTGAACTTGAACATGTATACCCTTTTGAGCATGGACAGGCCAGAAAACTGCTGCACACCATCGGGACTCCTGCAGTTCGGAACATCGCGACAATCGGCGGCCACCTCATGTACGGGAAGAGGTTTCTTAGCCTGTGGGCTCTTCTGGCCTGTTTCGATGCCGAGCTCGAATTCAGGGCCTTTTCAAAAACGAGCACCAAGAATATCTGGTATTCGGCTGATGAAATGGGCATGCCTACCATCGAATCCGGCAGACTGCTGACAAGAATCAGAATTCCATTGCAATCCATAGATCATCTTTTCATACAACGGATCGGGGGGGCTGTATTCCCCGACGGAGACGGTGGGTATCTCGTCTCTGTGGCTACTATCGACCGCCGTACGATTTCGAATTTCAAGCTGGTTATCGCAGGCCCTCGTGCGTATAGGGATTACGATGCCGAGCAGAGAATCATCGCAGCCCCCCATCCTTTGCCGGCAAGAATCATGCAGACTGTTATGAGAATGTATGCGGAGAGCCTGCGTAAAACCAATTTCTGGAATGTGGAGCTTCTTTTGCCGCTCATTTCGCAGGTGCTCGAGGCGCTCCAGCGTTCCACTGAATAAAACAACGAGGAATTTTTATGGCGAAAAAACTGGGGAGCGATGGAAGGCTTTTTCTCATCCCGACACCCCTGGCCCCTTATTCGCCTCGGGCTTGGGAGCCCCAACGGCTGCGTGACATGATCGCACCACATATTCTCGAACGACTGAGGCATATCTCGCTTTATGTCGTCGAATCGGAAAAATCGGCCATACGCTTTCTCTCCAGACTGCTGCCTCAAGAAAGCTTCGACAGGATTCGCATGGTATTGCTCGACGAACATTCGACGGCCCGCGACCTCGAAGCCCCTCTTGCCGCACTGAAGGAAGGGACTGACTGCGCGATACTCTCCGAGGCAGGGATGCCCTGCATTGCAGACCCCGGTGCAGCCCTTGTTACGGCCGCACACCGTGAGAACATAAGGGTGGTTCCGCTCGGGACTGACAGTTCTCTCCTCTTGGCACTTGCGGCATCCGGGCTCAACGGGCAACAATTCAGCTTTTTGGGTTATCTTCCGGTGCAAGATGACACGCTGCGGAGGAAGCTTGCCTCCGAAGGAATTACGGCACTGCGCGACGGTGCGGCGAGGATTTTTATCGAGACTCCGTACCGAAATGCAAGAGTTCTCGAAGCGTGCAAGGAATCCTTGCCCGAAAAGCTTCACCTCTGTTGTGCGGCCGGGCTCGGGACAGAAGAGCCAACAGTCATCTCCATGCCTGTTTCAATGTGGAGAAGCAACGACTCTGCAACGCCTCAAGAGCCTGCCGTGTTCTGCTTTGGATTACCCGCGATGCTCGAGGAAAAGAATGCACGCCTACAGCCACCAAGAAGCCGCCGCACATAGAAAATCTCTCGGGTGCCGACAAGGCGCGGGCTACCTCGCCTTACTCTGCGCCGGCCAAAAACGAGAGCCGCTCTTTCAGATACGCGCTTTTTTCTTTGAGGCCGAGCGCCTTAGTTTGAATTTGTATGGCATTGGGTTTTTCGGAAGAAAGACGGATTGCGCCCGACGACTCCCGTATCAATCGCAGTATCTTCTCGACCGAGATCTTGGACACCTTTGAGAACTCCACCACCACGATGCCATTGCGCTCCCTCAGGCTGCTGATGGAAAGTCTTCTACAGAGGACACGCATCTCCGCAAGCGAAAGCAGCGAAAGCGCCTCCTCCGGAAGAGGACCAAATCGTTCGACCAACTCTTCATGGAGCGAATCGATCTCTTCTTGGCTTCGAACAGAGGCGATGCGCTTGTAAATCTCCATTTTTATCATGGGGATGGAAATGTAGTCGTCGGGGATGAACCCGGAATATTCGAGCTCCAGATAGGGCTCCTCTTCCTCCTGTCCGAGCCCGGAAAGTCGAGAGACGGCCTCGTCGAGTAGTTTTAGGTAGAGATCGAAGCCCACCGCATAGATGTCACCCGACTGTTCGCGACCAAGGAGGTTCCCCGCACCGCGCACCTCAAGGTCCTTCATTGCAATCTTGAAACCAGAGCCCAATTCGGTGAAATCCGAAATGATCTGGAGCCGCTTCATTGCGAGTTCGCTGAGCGCTCTTTTGTCCGGATAGAGGAGATATGCATAGGCCTGTCTGTCCGAACGTCCCACCCTTCCTTTCAATTGATAAAGTTGAGAGACCCCATAATTATCGGCCCTGTCGATGATGATTGTGTTGACATTCGGGATGTCGATGCCGTTCTCGATGATCGTCGTGGAGACGAGGACATGGAAGGCCCCATGGATGAAACGGTGCATGATCGATTCCAGATCACGCGCATCCATCCTACCATGGGCGCTCTCCACCAAGGCTTCGGGCACAAGCTGCCGGATGCGCTCCTCGACTTCGGGGAGCGTCTCGATGCGGTTATGGAGATAGAATATTTGGCCGCCACGTTCCATCTCGTTCCGGATCGCGCGCGCAACCAGTTCCGGAGAAAACTCCTCGACGAAAGTCTGGATCGACTGGCGCTCCATGGGAGGTGTTTGCAACAACGACATGTCGCGAATTTTGAGCAGGGACATGTGGAGGGTGCGCGGAATCGGCGTCGCAGTCAGCGTGAGACAATCGATGCTGGCTTTCATCTCCTTAAGGCGTTCCTTATCCTTGACACCAAAGCGCTGCTCTTCGTCGATGACGAGGAGACCAAGGTCTTTGAATCTAATATCTTTCTGCAATATTCGGTGCGTACCGATCACCATGTCGATACTGCCATCGCTCAATCCTTTGATCGTGGTCTGCTGTGTCTTTTTTTCGATGAGGCGAGAGAGCAAGGCGACTCGTATTGGGAAGTCCCCTATGCGCTCGATGAAATTTTCATAATGCTGCTCGGCGAGAATGGTCGTGGGAGCCAGAAATGCCACCTGCTTTCCGGCAGTGACGGCCTTGAAGCATGCACGCATCGCTATCTCCGTTTTTCCGAAACCGACGTCGCCGCACACAAGCCTATCCATCGGTCTCGTACTTTCCATGTCGCGCTTGACCTCTCCGATACAGCGGAGCTGATCTTCTGTCTCCTCATAAGGGAAGGTCGCTTCGAACTGTATCTGCCATTCGTTGTCGGGCGGAAAAGCAAATCCACGTGCCGCTTTTCTGCGGGCATAGGTGCGGATCAGACGTTCGGCGAGCTCCTCCACCGATTTGCGAACTCTTCTTTTGCGATTCTCCCAGGCTTTTGAGCCCAGTGAATCGAGGCGCGGTGCCTCACCCTCGTTCCCTATGTAACGCTGGACAAGATTCGCCTGCTCGATGGGCACAAAGACTTTTTCCTCGCCGGCATAATCGATGCGGATGTAATCCCGCTCGAGGCCGAGGACGATGAGCCGCTCAATGCCGCTGAATCTGCCTATTCCGTAGTTGACGTGCACCACGTAGTCGCCCGGCGAAAGTTCGATGAAACTCTCGATCGCCGCACTTTTCGCCCTTGCGAGCGAGCGCGGCACATGTTTGCGCCGTCCAAAGAGCTCATGTTCGGCGAGCACGCGCAATTTCAAGGCCGGAAGACTGAAGCCCGACGAAACAGGCCCCCGGACGATGGTGACGGAGTCGTCCTGAATGAGCGACGCTATTCGCTCTGCCTGGGACGCGCTCGAAGCGATAATCCACGTGTGATACTGCTCTTTCTTGAAGCCGACCAATTCTTCTTTGAACAGTCTGATATTCCCAAAATACGAGTGAGGCGGCTCTCCGCCGAGTGATATCCTTTCGGCATCGGCATCGATCCCCTTGAGCGCATAACAGAATATTGCCGCCGACATTGAGCTCAACAGCTCCGAAATATTGAAGACGATCCTGTGGGGCGGAGGCACAATCATATAACGGAGGGCAAGCCGGTACATGGATGCGTACTCTTTCCGGATAGTCTCAGACAGGGCATCGATGCGCTCCCGAGCAACGACAACCAACAGTGTCGTTGCATCGGCATACTCGATCAGACTGGAGGCCTTATCGAAGGCGAGAGGAAACCAAAACTCTTCGCCTTCCATTTCTCTGCCGGAACTCAAAGCCTCAATCACCTGCTCCATGCGGGACTCCATGTGGACAAACTCACGAGAATGTTGTCGCAGGTGGGCAAGTGCGTCCGCATCCCATACAACTTCCTTCAATGGCCGAATGCAGACCTGCATTGTTTTCTCTGTCCCGGATTGAGTCGCAGGGTCGAAGCGGACGATTCTTTCAATACGGTCAAAATCGAAGTGGATGCGGACCGCGAGCTCATCGCCCGGCATATAGATATCGAGCACCTCGCCGCGAACCGCATATTCGCCAGGCAAGCTGACAGAGGGAACGCGGAGGTATCCCAACCACGCAAGCCGATTCGAGATGATGTCCGGTTCGAAAACCTCACCAACCTTTAGAAAGAGGGCACGCGCGCGAATGTAATCGGGGGGAGGTACTGGAATGGCTAGGGTGCGCGCCGAAATCACGGCAATCTCAAAATCTCCGTCGGCCAGCCTCGCAAGCGCAGAAGCCCTCTCGGAGAAAGTCCGGGACCCGGGAGGAACAGCCTTGTAAGGAGCCCCTGGCCATGACGGAAAATTGAGGATATTGGCATCTGTCAGGCCGAGGTCGTGTCCAAACTCCTCAGCCTCCTGATCCGAAGGCAGGATGACGATACATTTCTTGCCTGTGTGGCGGATAAGAGGAACCAAGCTGAAGGCAAGGAGGGGGTTCTCTGAGTTCTGTACATGCACAGAACGAGTGCCGCCCTGCAGCTGTTCCTCTATCGTTCGTAGGGAAGGATTACCGGATATTTTTTCGAATAACGCTTGCAGAGTATCGGGTTTCATCGTATGCTGTCCTACTGAAAGTACTCTGCAGTATACCCCGTATTCACGGTAGATTTCTATGGGAGTCTAAGATCGGATCGCCATGCTTGTGCTAGTCTTGATTGAAGAGAATTCCATCGCGAACCTTGTACTCAAGGAGTTACGCGAGGCCGACATCATTGTCTTCCGCTATCGCGATCCATTGCGTGTAATAGACTGCATCACCGAGCTTGTCCCGGATGCCCTCGTCGTGCGGCAGAAGGACTTCCCTCTGCATGCGCCGATGCTCGCGGCGATGATTCGATTCTACAAGCCTCTCCAGAGCTGCAAGCTCATACTCATCGGAGAAGGTGAGTCTTCCCTTGCTGCTTGCTCTTTCATTAAGGAAGCATCGCTTTCAGAAAAAACGTCCGGTATTTGCTCGGCGCTTCTCGGCCCGAATTACGGCGTCCACAAAGGCAGCAGACTTGTTGCACGCGCACAGCACATGGTGAGAGACTAAGCTGTACGGCACACATGGGGCGATTGTCTGCGTGCGCTGCCGTTCCATACAAACTCACAAACTTTCTCAACTTGCATTTTTATAAATTTTGCTATATAATAATAAAATTATGGATACACGTCCCCAATTATGCAATGAAAGGCAATTGGCTCCTTATGCTCAAAAGTATAAGGCGATCGGTCATCCCATTCGGCTAAAAATTCTCTGCCTCATCGCGCACCAAGAGGTCCCCTGCGTGGGCGACATCTGGCGCTGCCTCGACCAGCCTCAGCCAGTCGTGTCCCAGCACTTGGCCATATTGAAACGCAACGGCATTGTCTCTTCAGAGGTGAAGAAAACCCGGAGGATATACTCTATAAGCGACCCCTTCATCAAGAACTTGGTTGATGCCATGATTGCAGAAATACGCGCACCTTCAGACGAGACAAGTAAAAATAAGTAGTGCTATTTCGCTTTTTCCTTGAGGAGCTTTTCGAGTTCTTCCTGAAATGCTTTGTCCGCATCGCGCGCATCGATCTTTCGTATAATCTCTCCATGCTTGAAGATCAGTACGGAATTTCCGGCCCCCGTGATGCCCAAATCGGCATGCCGCGCCTCTCCGGGCCCATTCACCACGCAGCCCATGACGGCGACAGAGATGTCGGCCTCTAAGGAATAGAGCTTGTTCATCCATCTCGACGTGAATGCGTGGGTATCGAATGAGGCTCTTCCACAGCGTGGGCAGGATACGATTCTCACTCCATGTGCATTTTTGCCGGCGCAGCCGAGGATCTCCTTGCCGGCAATCACTTCCTGCTCCATCGAGTCGGAGAGGGAGACGCGGATGGTGGCCCCTATTCCCTTTTTCAAAAGCGGTACAAGAGCTGCGGTGTTCCGGACAATGCCCGCGACGAGAGGTCCGGCCTCGGTCACCCCTAGGTGCAGGGGATAGGGATAGCGTGCAGCAAAGGCTTCGTTGGCGCGGATTACCTCGTCGGGCTCGTTCATCTTGAGTGAGACGACGATATCACTGAAGCGCATGGATTCCAGCACCTCGATCTCGCGCTCTGCCGCCATGAGCGCTGCTTCCACAGTATCGTGTTCCTGGACAAGGTCTTTGGGGAGAGAGCCGCCATTGATGCCTATACGGATCGGGATGCCCTTATCCATGGCCTTTACGGCGACTTCGCGCACCTTCCATTCGGCGCCTATGTTGCCGGGGTTAATTCTGATCTTGGCGACCGGAAAATCCATACAGCGGAGCGCTATGCGCCAGTCGAAGTGGATGTCGGCGACGACGGGCAGCGGAGAGCGACCCGCGAGCAGACCGAGCGACTCCGCAGCGGAAATATCGGGGACCGCAAATCGTATGATACTGCACCCAAGCCTTTTCAAATCCGACATCTTTTCGATTACGGACAGAAGGCGGAGATCATCGGGGCCCGAAAATACGGGAAGCGAATCCTTCCACATCGTTTGGATACTCACGGGCCATTCGCCGCCCATGAGTAGGTCCCCGACTTTTACCGATTTCGTGAGAGACATCCGAAAAACCCCGCCTCCGATCCCGCAAAAAGACTCAGATGGCGCTGAACGTAAACGCCAAAACAAAGAGCGCCACAGTCTCGCAGAGACCGACGACGGTGATGTAGTTGGCGAAGCCCTTGCCGGTTTCCCCGTAGGCATCGCAGCCCGCAGCCGCAGCCTGTCCCTGGGCGACCGCCGACATGCCGATGGCCAGACCCGACATGACCCCCGCAGCGAGGAGGAGCAAGGGGTCTTTTGTCGAATTGATGATCCTACCCATCAGAATAAAACCATAGATAGTCTGTGTAAGCGGTGCGCCCGCAAAGGCGACGAGCAGGAAAGAGGCAGGTTTATTATTCAGATAAGCGCGCTTCCACGACCCGATTGCCGCCATACCGGCAATACCTGCACCAATGCCGGAACCCGTCGCTGCTAGCCCCAGCACGCATGCTGCACCGATCAATGCAATGTTCATACTCCAGTCTCCTCAAGGGATGATTCCATAGCCGATGAAGGACGATTCTGTTCCCTCAACGGATTATATTTGTAACCAGACCACTCCATTCCGAGGTGTCCGGAAAACTCCAACATGTTGAGCCGTATACCGTGGACGACGACCGAAAGCACCGTAAGCATAAAATTGAGCGAATGGCTCACAAGCAAGAGCACGACCGCGATGAGCAATTTCAATATAAAGTCAAACAATAAACCGACCTCGTCGCCGACAATGCCGGCTGCCATGCCGTTCACTGTCTGGGAGATCGCCAGGCCTGCGAGCCCCACCGCCCAGAGCCGTATGTATGACACGATATCGGCGAAGATGCTGACGGTGCCCAGGAAGGTGGGAATGATGCCTTTGAGGCTCTCCAAAAGGCTCGATCCAAACTTCCCGTTCCAGTTGCCGAACAAAAACACAAGTAAAAAACCGACGGCAATACACGCGAGAGCCCAGCTCTGGATGGGAAAACGCACTGCATCGATAACCAAGTTCAGCGCTGCGTTGAACATACCAACAAGGAGGAAAAGGGAGCCTATCTGCGAGAGGAATTTCAGGTTCGGAAAATCGCGTTTGATATTCTTCAGGTGGGCGATGGACAGCTGCACAAGACCGATGATGAAACAGAAGACCTTGATGTTGCTTTCGGAGTTTGGTGACTGGCCGTTTATGAGGTCGAGAGAGATTCTCTGAAGTAAGGGTGGGAGGCGGTTGAATTTTATGCCGAACCACGATGCGGTTAGTGCGCCCCACACTACCGTGACTGCACCCAGCAGCAAGAAAAGCTTCTGGGCGTCGGCCACGGGGCGCCCTTTCTTTTTCCCCATGACGATCGATGCAATGGAGGCGAGGACAATCAGCATACCGTAGCCGCCGTCCCCAAAGATCATGGCAAAGAACAGCGAAAAGAAGAGCAAGAACCAGAAGGAAATATCGTACTCGCGATAGTTCGGAACCGTGCCGAGAAATTCGAAGACCGGTTCTATGATGCGGACTGCAGGTGGATTTTCAACGAGTGTGGGTGGCGTCTCTTCGTCGGAGGGATCGTCGAAGGCGATCGCCCATCCATACTTGGCGGTGATTTTTTTGAATCTTTCGCAATCCCGCGCGGGGACATAGCCCCGCAGATACACAAAATGCTCCTGGGCAGGCATGCCGGACCTCAGTCGCTCGAGCACGATAGCCGCTTCAAGCTCCTTCAAGTACTTCTTTACGGAGGCCGTCAGTGCCGATCGGGCTTTGAACTCCTTCGCGATTGCTTTCTTTCTCGACTCGATCGATGCGACTTCCTCGCGCATCTGAGAAAGAGAGAGCTCCGGTAGCAAAAATTCCTGAAAAGCCGCCGGTAGCTCAGGCGCCTTTTCGCCATCCTCGAGTACGAATGCGACTCTGATCTTGCCTTTGGGGGCATGAATGCTAATGTATTCAAACTCTTTCGGCAGATTGCCCACTTCCTTGGCAGGAGCTTCAAAGAAGCGAAACGAAAATCCGGACCCACGCTCCACTTCAACCAGAATCGAGGTCGAAACGTCTCCCCAGGCCGCCACACGGTCCATCTCGCGGGCAAGCTGGTTCGCTCTCTCGTTGAGGGAGTCCAACTCGCGCTTTAAGCCCGAGACTTCCTGCACGAAAGCTTTGATTTCGTCAGGTTCATCCACAGTCAAACCTTCCGCCGGAACGGGCTTCTGCTTTTTTTCGACGTAATTTCGAAGCAAGAAATACACGGATTCAGTTTCCGATCTCTCCCGTTCAAGATTTTGGTATGTCTCGCCGGAACCCGACAGTTCCTCGACATGAGCAACGCCGAGCTTCCGAAGCCGCTCAGGTAGGGTTGGCCTGTCTTTGTCGAGCGCAATGAGGTAGAATTTCTTCATGGGTACGATCATCGCTCGGCTCCCTCGACTTTCCGCTTTGCGATCTTTCCTCTGACGACCTGGGCGGTCTGCTGATCCCCGAGATAGATGCGTATCTTACGAATGTCGGCTATCGTCTCGGGAATCTTCACTTTTTCGAACAGGTTGACGCGCTGTGTGGTGATGCGCAGCTCGTTGGCGAGCAGGTCCCTCTGCTTCGATACGACCTCGAGCTCCATCTGTGTGCGCAGAAGTTGTTCCATGAGTGTCAGCGCCGAATCGACCCATGGGGGCGTCGCGTAGAGATCGTAGACTAGGCGTTCGAACTCCACATCCTGAAAAATCGGGATCGAGACGCCGGCGATATTGCCAGTATCGGTTTTCAGAGAAGAAATTCTCAACAGCGGCCTTCCATCGAGACTCCTGGCCCTTTCGTGTTCCGAGAATACGGCAATCCACGCATCGTATGCTTTCTCGAGACTTGTCTTCCTGGCTTCAAGCTGCTCGAGCCGAGACTGCACACTCCGTACCTCGACCTGAAGCTGTTGTTTTTTAAGCTGAAGCGTCGGAAGATAGCGCTCGTACATCTTGAGCGCATCTTTTTTCTTTTTCAGCTCGTTTTTTGTCAGCTTAATCTTGGCCATGCCACATTCCTTCCCCTACCGTGCAAAAGCCACTCACTTGCCTCCGACCCAGAATTTCTGGATCAGATCGGAACGGAGCCCTGTCTCTCGGGGTTCAAAACATTCGGCAAGGATAGCCCAGCACTGGTCCAGAGCCTTTTCGAGGGGAATGTTCACCGAAAGGTCCATCATCCGATGTTCGAACAATTCTCCATACTTGAGCAGCTTGCGGTCCCAGGCGCTCATCTGGAAACCCATCGATTTCTTTTCCAGAGTATCCCTGTACGCCGCGAAGAGCTTGATCATGGCGTCCATGATGGAACGGTGGTCCTCGCGCGTCTTGCCGTTGACCATCTGCTTTAGGCGCGAAAGAGAACCGAAGGGCTCGATATGTCCTCCCCGCAAATAGAACTGGCCTTCGGTGATGTAGCCTGTATTGTCGGGAACAGGGTGCGTCACGTCGTCACCGGGCATCGTGGTGACGGCCAGGATCGTGATGGAGCCTGCATCCGAGAAATCGACCGCCTTTTCGTAGCGGGCGGCAAGCTGAGAGTATAGGTCTCCTGGATAGCCGCGGTTCGAAGGAACCTGCTCCTGGGTTATCGCGATCTCCTTGAGGGCGTCGGCGAAATTCGTCATATCGGTGAGGAGGACAAGTACATTCTTGCCCTTGAGGGCAAAGCGCTCCGCAATTGCAAGTGAGATGTCCGGCACCATGAGGCACTCGACGATCGGGTCGGCTGCAGTGTGCACGAACATGATCGTCTTCGAGAGCGCACCGCCCTGCTCCAGCGTGTTGCGGAAAAAGAGATAGTCATCGTACTTGAGCCCCATGCCGCCCAGCACGATGAGGTCGACCTCCGCCTGCATCGCAATGCGCGCAAGAAGCTGGTTGTACGGTTCGCCGGATACCGAGAAAATGGGCAGTTTTTGGCTCTTGACGAGGGTATTGAAGACATCGATCATAGGAATGCCGGTGCGGATCATCTCGCGCGGAATAATGCGCTTGTACGGATTCACCGAAGGACCTGCGATCGTGATGAGATTGTCGGTGAGCATGGGCCCCCCATCGCGCGGCTCTCCGGCGCCGTCGAAGATGCGCCCCAAGAGATTGTCCGAAAAACTCACCTGCATCGGGTGGCCCAAAAAACGGACCTCGTCGCCCGTGGAGACGCCCCGGCTGCCTGCGAAGACCTGAAGATAGACCATCTCTCCATCGAGACGGATAGTCTCGGCAAGCGATATCCCATACCGTGTCTTTACCTGCGCAAGCTCGCCGTAGGAGACATCCTGCGCTTTAACGGCAATCACATTGCCGACTATCGATTCGATTCTCGAATATATCTTGTTCATGCCTCACTCCAGAGCCTTTATCGCTTTCAATCCACGGCTTTCAAATTCAGGTTTTCTATCCGTCATCGCCTTCTCGA
>DIXD01000062.1:2041-2528 GCA_002435985.1 Spirochaetaceae bacterium UBA6089 | reverse complement strand
CCGAAGAAGGAGTTGTGCTTGCCGGTGGACTATATCCCTCTATTAAAACGAAATATTTCCGTATCGGGCACATGGGCATGAGCGACGCTTCGGAGATTCTCGCGACACTCGGCGCCATAGAGCGTGGATTGACACAAGCCGGTTATACATTCGACGTGGGCGCCGCGGTCGCCGCCGCACAGGCTTTCTATAAAGACAATAAAATTTGACGTGGGCGCCGCGGTCGCCGCCGCACAGGTGTCTATAAAGACAATAAAATTCCCTAAAAGAACTTTGCGAACTCTTCCACATACATTATGATATACGTATGTGGCATTTTTTCGAGCCGAACAATTCGCAGTGGTATCATTGGAAGTTAGACGGCGCCTCGCTCTGGATGTACAAAAATGGTGAAGAATGGCGTTTTGCGTGCAAGAGCCTGCCATTCAAGCATCTTCAAAGCGACGCAGGAGGCCCCTCTCTCGTCGACCCTCCCGAGGATATCCCA
>DIXD01000062.1:0-2028 GCA_002435985.1 Spirochaetaceae bacterium UBA6089 | reverse complement strand
CCCGTGCTCCGGCTTGAGCTCGACTCGGGATCCGTCCTCTTTGAAGCCAACCCCTTCACGACCACCCCGACCTGGTTTGGCGACAAGACGAGCGGCAACTTGTGCCTCTCGCTTCCCATCGAGCTCGACCCCGAATGCAAAAACGAGCAGAGCTCCGCCGACGACACCGAGCAGAGGGCCCTGCCTTCCAAAGAGGGAACTTCCTCTCCATCGTTCAATGTACGGGAATCCCAGCAGCGAGCCGCGCAATATCTCGCGTGCAAGTCCCTCATCCACTGCAAAATCGTCGTCAAAAATAAGTCAAGGGATCCTCTCGGCATAGAGCGGCTCGCCATTTTCACCGACCTCATGAATCTCTACGAACATGAGGGCACGATCGTCTCGGACACGGTCGTCATCACAGGGACAGCGGATGGCTCACTCCAGACCAATATCGATGAGACCGTCTCAAAGGGGCTTCGGAGGATCCACCGCGCTGCAAAAGCCGGCCTCAACGAGCTGCTCATCAGGCGGGGAGTCGGCTTTCTGCGCAGCATTGCCGGACTTTAATCGGAGGAAAGTATGGATTCGACAATTCTTCCTGATTCTATAAACCAGCTGTTCCAAAATGCATTTACTCCCGAATTCTGGAGAAAGGCGCTCAGCATACTCGTCGGTGCGGTGCTCATTCTCGTCGTCTTCCGTGTCCTGCGAGTGATCGTGAGCCGGGCCATAAAAAAGACCTTGCCAGAGCAGAAAGCCCAGCTCGTCAAAAAAGCAATCCAGTATACAGGCTGGACTATCGCCGTCGTTTCAGTGTTGGAGAGCATGGGCGTCAATCTCTCCGCCCTCCTGGGCGCCGCGGGCATCGCGGGAATTGCAATCGGCTTTGCCGCACAGACATCGGTATCGAACCTGATCAGCGGCATATTCCTCATCTCGGAAAAGCCCTTTCAAATCGGCGACGTCATCGAGGTAGGCGATATCTCAGGCATCATCATGTCGATCGATCTTCTCTCGATCAAACTGCAGACCTTCGACAACCGCTTCGTGCGCATACCGAACGAGAGCATCATCAAATCGAATGTCATAAACAACACGCGCTTTCCTATCCGGAGGCTCAATGTCTGGGTGAGCGTTTCATACAATTCGGATCTGAAGAAAGTCACCGAAACGCTCAAGGATATCGCCTCGAAGAACCTCTATGCGCTCGATAATCCGGAACCGCTCATCTACATCGACAAATTCGACACTTCGGGCATCAATATTCTGTTCGGCGTATGGTTCGAACAGTCGAAGCTTGTCGATCTTCGGAATTCGATCATCATGGACATCCATACCAGATTCGCGGAGGAAGGCATCGAGATTCCATATCCGAAGCAAGACGTGTATATTAAGGGAATAGCCGACACGCAAATTCCCGATCTGCGCAGCGACAGACGCGGACAGGGCGCCGGCGCGAATAATTGATTGAGAATACTTGATTACAAGGAGCCGAATATGCAGTTCTGTTGGGTCACCATCCATGTCCATGACATGGAAAAATCACTCGCGTTCTATTGCGACATCGTCGGCCTAGCTCTGAAGAGACAGTTTTCGCCCACGCCCGGCGACCAAATCGCCTTTCTGGGTTCGGGCGATACGGAAATCGAGCTAATTCACAACGAGAAAAACCCGCCAGCACCTTTCAGCCAGAACATTTCGCTGGGATTTAAGGTGGAATCGCTCGAGAGGACTATGGAAATACTGAAAGCTCACGACATTCCGGTGCTCGCAGGCCCGTTCCAGCCCAACCCGAACGTGAAATTCTTCTATGTGCACGATCCGAACGGCCTGCGCGTACAGTTTGTCCAGGACATAGACTGATCGCCCGGACGAGGCGCGCCTGTCCACCGTGACTCGGAGGCTTCGGCGCGGTGGACAGGACATCTGAATTTTCGGCGATCCTCGGGGCAACCACCGCAATGCCACTGCACGACGGCGTATTCTTCACCTGTTCGATAACAAGGGCTGCTTTATAACTTTTTTGACCTGTCCATCCTCGAGGAA
>DIXD01000006.1 GCA_002435985.1 Spirochaetaceae bacterium UBA6089 | reverse complement strand
ACGAAATCGAGGCTGTCGCCGGGAACGGTCAGAATAGGTGCCAATGTAAAAGATGAAATCCATTCTTCATAGAGCTCGTTGAGGTGCTCGAGATACGCGTCGGGAATGGCCGACTCGAAGTCGCGGCCCCGCTGTGCAATGCGGGCTTGGAGCGTGGGCACGGACGCGCGGATGTAGATCACAAGGCTGGGGTGCGGCAGCGTCTCGGCGAGGGTCCGGTAGAGGTCCTGGTATACGAGCCACTCGCGCTCCTCGATATTTCCTTGTAAATAGAGATTTTTTGCAAAAACCTCCGCGTCTTCGTAGATCGAACGATCCTGCACCACGGAGTGAGGGTTAGTGCTCAGGTTCCGATGCATGGTGGCCCGGTGCGCTAGGAAGAAAAGCTGACTCTGAAGAGACCAGCGCCGCATGTCCGCGTAGAAGTCCTTGAGAAAAGGGTTCTCCAACACCGGTTCCAGATAGGCGATGAAGCCCAGATGGTTCGCCAGCAGCTGGACGAGCGTCGATTTTCCAGCGCCGATATTTCCGGCGACTACCACATATTTTCGACTCATATGTATGAAAGACTACCTGTCCATCGAGGAATGCGCAAGCGTGGGGATATCAGGCGGCACTTGGTTCATCGGGACAATTGGCCGGCATGATACCTTTCTTTGCCATATTTGTTCAATATTCAGGGTACATTGATCCGGAAACGTAAAGTGCGCGCCGTTGCTTTTTAGGAAAAACATAAGTATTCTCTCATGTAGTGTAGGGTTATTTTTTTAACGCTAAGGAGTTCTCCATGAAACGTTTTGTAGCCTTCGCGTGTGCATTTGTCGCCGCGATTGCGTTTTTGGGTGCGCAGGAGGCACCGACACCTGCAACATTCTATGCCGATGCGGGGCAACAGATCAAGGAAGCGCTCGATGCTTCCCGACTCTTGCAGTCAAAAGGGCAATGGTCCAAGGCCTGGAACCTCCTCGTTGCATTCGATCCGGACAATAAGGACGGCTATGTGCTTGCCGAGAAAATTCGCCTTGCGCTTGCAGGGAATGTTGCGAACGGCATGCTCATCAGTTTCGGCTTCGTGGATTTGGCCGAAGGGCAGAGTCTCGAGGAGCTGAGAGCTAATCCGCCCGAAAAGCAGACTATAGCCGACTTCAATCCTCTCGATCTTGTCGAGGAACTCGAAAAATCCGGAGAAGCCCTGCCGCCGGTCCTCTCCTACGAGCTTGGCAACTATCTGTCTACGGTCAATCAGGAATACGGCGACAACTGGATTCAAGACAGCATGACCATCCAGCAAAAGGCGATCGAGAATTACGACCGGGCCCTGGCCTACGACACCTATAGCGAAGAAAGCCTCTCCAACCATGTCGGGTTGTTGCTCAATTTCCAGGAATATGACGCTGCGGAAACAGTGTTGAAAAAGGCAATCGCCGTCTATCCCGAAAATCGTACGTTCTCTCTCTACCTAGCAACCGTCTTCAACGATCAGGGCAAATTCGACGAGGTATACCCGATCGTGGACGAAGTGCTGGCAGAACCAGAGACCACAGACTTGACCTACAACGCCTTTGTGGAGGGGATCAAGGCAAGTCTCAATTCCGGCGATTTCGAAAAGACGAACACCTATGTCGAGGCGATGATTGCGCGCTTTCCGGACGAGTATGCGCCGATGCTGATTCAACATCTCATCGAAGTGCAGCTAGGAACTCCTGAAAAGGCGAATGCGGTGGCCGACGCTGTGACCGAAAAATTCTTCGTCGATCCGAATATCGTCGGCTCCTTGCTGTCGACCTGGCTCAATGCGATGGATCCCCAGGCTGGTTTCGACTATCTCGAGCGTTCGATCGCAAAATACATGGCTGACGACCTGGCCGAGGGTACCCTCTACTTCTACCGCGGGCTGATGTATGCCGAAACCGCCCAGTCGATTGACGATCTCAAGCTGGCGATCGCCGACATGGAAGAGGCAGAACTGCGTTTTGGCACCGTATATGAGGCCGACAATCAGGTCTTTCTGGTCATTGGTCAGCTCAAGGACGAATGGACTCAGGTGATAGAACAAGTCACGTCCGAAAACAGTGCTACGTCGGACGACCAGTCGCAGCAGCCTGAAGCGGCTCCGGACGCATCACAGACGACAAGTCCATCGCAGGACCAGCCGGGCGCTGAGGAGCAGAGTCCCGGCGAAAGCCCTGCCTCCGACGCAACATCGGGTGCGACCGAATAACGATGATGAAGAACCGGTGAGATATGAGGTCGGCATTCTGCATCCACAACGCCACCGTCATTGCGGGCTATGCGCGCATGGACCGCAGCGCGGTGCTCGTGGAAGGCGATTCGATTGCCGATGTCTTTTCCGAGCGGCGCTTCGCCCAAAAGACATTTGCCCCGGATGTCGAGCTCATCGATGCAGGTGGCGCCTATCTAACCCCAGGCTTTATCGATACTCATATTCATGGAATCGGCGGATACGGTACTGAAGACCTTTCTGCCGACTCCATTCTCGAGATGAGTAAGCTCCTCCCCGCATGGGGAGTGACTTCTTTCGTGCCTACGATGTACCCCATGCCCGAGGAGGACATGCTGCGCGCTGTCCGCGCTGTCGTGTCGGCGATGGGGCGCGAAGAGGGCGCCGAAATTGTCGGGATCCACCTTGAGGGTCCCTTCATTTCGCCGGCGCAACTTGGTGTGCAGCGGGTCGAATTCGTTCGTCCGGTGGACTTGGGCCTCATGCAGCGCCTCTGGGATGCCTCCGAGGGGCACATCGTCAGCATGACGGTCGCTCCCGAGCTCAAAGGCATGCGCGAGCTTGCACTTTTCTGCAACAGGCTCGGCATCGTGCTGCAGGCGGGCCACACAGACGCAAGCTATGAAAACATGATCGAGGGCATGCAAGCCGGCATCCGCCATTCGACGCACATGTTCAATGCCATGAGCCGGCTTCACCACCGGAACCCGAACGCAGTCGGCGCGGTGCTGATTCAGCCCGACATCTCCTGTGAGATCATCGCCGACGGCCTCCACGTGCACCCCGACCTCATCCGCCTCCTCTTTCGGGATAAGCCGGAAGGCAACATCGTGCTCGTCACGGACTCGCTGAGACCGACAAAACAGGCCACCGATAAGCCGATGTTCGCCAACGAGGAAGAGGTGTATCTGGAGCACAATCTTTTTTACCGTGCCAGCGATGGCGTCATTGCCGGCAGCTCCCTCACCATGATCGAAGGGGTGCGCAACCTCATCAGCTTTGGAGTGCCCCTCGAAAGCGCGGTGAAAATGGCGAGCGCAAACCCTGCCAGGATTTTCGGCCTCCACAGAAAGGGAATGATCAGCCCCGGCTTTCGAGCCGACCTTTTGCTCGCGAACGACAAATTTGAAGCGCAGATGACGATTATCGGCGGCGAGATAACGTATCGACGCAGTGCACAATGAGAGGAATTCGATGAGGGTCATCATTCAAAACGACTACGATTCTGTAGCGCGGTGGGCTGCACACCATGTCATGCAGCGCATCAATGACCATCCGGCAGGCACACCTTTTGTGCTGGGTCTTCCCACGGGGTCTACGCCGCTCGCTATGTACAGAGAACTGATCCGCCTCCACAGGGCCGGCATGCTCAGTTTCAGGAATGTCGTTACCTTCAATATGGATGAATATGTCGGGCTTCCGGCTGAGGATGAGCGGAGCTACCATCGCTTTATGTGGGATAATTTCTTTAATCATATCGATATAAAGGAAGAAAGCGTCCATATCCTCGACGGCATGGCGTCGGATTTGGATGAGGAATGCAGACGCTACGAAGAGGCGATGGAAGAGGCGGGGGGCATAGACCTCTTTGTCGGCGGCGTCGGCGCGGATGGCCACATCGCCTTCAATGAGCCGGGCTCTTCGCTGTCCTCGCGGACGCGCATCAAGACGCTGACCCGCGATACAAAGCTTGCGAACGCTCGCTTTTTCGGCGGAGATCCCGAAAAGGTGCCCTCCCATGCGCTCACCGTCGGAGTGGGTACGATCATGGATGCCCGCGAAGTGCTCATCATGGTGTCGGGCATCGAGAAGGCGAGGGCGCTCCGGCACGCGGTCGAGATGGGCCTCAACCACATGTGGACACTCAGCTGCCTGCAGTTGCACCCAAGGGCGATTTTGGTCTGCGACGACGACGCCACAAACGAGCTGCGCGTGGGCACGGTGCGTTACTTCAAGGAAATCGAGGCGCCGC